>NZ_JAKRMN010000003.1:0-262303 GCF_022346365.1 Brevibacterium sp. ACRRH | reverse complement strand
GAATTCGCCGCCAAACTCACCACCTACCTGGGCCAAAAAGTCGCCACCGGCCGCGACTTCGACGACGCTGGTCAGCTGAAAAAGGCCAGCTCACAGGTCGTCGTGCTGGGCAAGGACGACGCCACCAAACTCGCCTCCGTGCTCAACGCCGACGCGCCACTGAGCGTCTCCGGGCTTGAAACCAAGCCGTACTCACGCCGGCCCGCCGCCCCGTTCACCACCTCAACCCTGCAGCAGGAAGCCGGCCGCAAACTCCGCATGAGCTCCCGCCAGGCCATGCGCGTCGCCCAGTCGCTGTACGAAAACGGGTACATCACATATATGCGTACGGACTCCTCGGCCCTGTCCGCCGAGGCCGTCGCCGCCGCCCGCAAGCAAGTCACCGAACTCTATGGGCCCGAATACGTCCCCGGCTCCCCGCGGATGTATGCGAAGAAGCAGAAGGGCGCGCAGGAAGCGCACGAAGCGATCCGTCCCGCTGGTGACTCGTTCCGTACTCCCGCTCAAGTGCAGGGAAAACTGTCCAGCGACGAATTCAAGCTCTACGACCTGATCTGGAAGCGCACGGTCGCCTCCCAGATGGCCGACGCAAAAGGCTCCACCGCCACCATGAAAATCACCGCCGACCTCAGCACCCACCTCGGGGACGGGGCAACGGCAGGCATGACCGCCTCGGGAACGGTCATCACCTTCCGCGGATTCCTCGCCGCATACGAAGAAGGCCGCGACGCAACCCGTTACGACTCCGGTGACGCTGGTTCACGCCTCCCACAAGTCACGGAAGGCCAAGAACTCGCCGTCCACTCCGCAGAAGCCGCGGGGCACACGACCGCGCCACCACCTCGGTACACAGAAGCCAGCCTGGTCAAGCGGTTGGAAGAACTGGGGATCGGGCGCCCGTCCACGTACGCCGCCATCATCTCCACGATCCAAGATCGCGGATACGTGCGCCCGCGTGGCAACGCTCTGGTGCCCAGCTGGCTCGCGTTCTCCGTGGTCAGGCTGCTTGAAGAACACTTCGGCGGGCTCGTGGACTACCAGTTCACCGCCGACCTGGAAACGGAGCTCGACCACATCGCCGCAGGTGAACTCGACCGCACGCAGTGGCTCTCCGACTTCTACTTTGGAACCGGTGCCGCCGGCGCTACAGTCACCGACGGCCCAGACGGAGACCAGCCCGCCGGCGACCACCCGGGACTCAAACCAACCGTGGACGACCTCGGCGACATCGACGCACGCGAAGTCAACACCGTGCAGATCGCTGACGACGTGACCCTGCGCGTGGGACGGTACGGACCATACCTGGAAGTCCCCAGCGACGACCCCGAAAAACCCAAGCGCGTTTCCGTGCCAGACGACCTGGCTCCGGACGAACTCACGGCCGAAAAAGCCCGCGAACTCATCGAAACCCAGGGCGACGGTGACCGCGAACTAGGCGTGGACCCGGAAACCGGGCACACGATCGTCGCCAAGAACGGGCGCTTTGGCCCCTACGTCACCGAGGTGCTACCCGAATCCGACACCCCCGCCAAACGCGGCACCAAGAAGCCAAAGCCACGCACCGCCTCGCTGTTTAAGTCCATGGACCTGCAGACCGTGGGGCTCGAAGAAGCTCTGAAACTTCTGAGCCTGCCCCGGGTCGTTGGCCAGGACCAAGAAGGCGTGGACATCACCGCGCAAAACGGACGCTACGGGCCGTACCTGAAGAAGGGAACCGACTCGCGATCGTTGGAATCCGAAGAGCAGATTTTCAGCATCACAGTCGAAGAAGCGCTGGCGATCTACGCGCAACCCAAGACGCGCGGTGGGCGTAAAGCGGCGGCTCCGCTCAAGGAATTCGGCGAAGACCCCGAAACCAAGAAGCCCGTCGTTGTCAAGGACGGTCGCTTTGGTCCCTATGTCACCGACGGCACCACCAACGCGACCCTGCGCAAAGACGACTCGGTAGAGACCATCACCGCAGAACGCGCGTTCCAGCTCCTAGCCGAAAAACGCGCCAAGGGACCCGCCAAGAAGCGCACCACCGCGAAGAAGACGACCACCCGGAAGACGACTGCAAAGAAGACCACCGCGGCCAAGAAATCCACTACCCGCAAGACCACCGCGACTAAGACCGCTGCTAAGAAAACAGCAACCACCAAGAAGAGCTAATCACTCCACCCGGTGCCTCTCGTCATATGCGCGGGAGGCCTGGGTGACATCGCTGGTGAGCGCAGTTTCGCGAATATCCCATTCCGTGGCGTAGGCTGCCAGGAACGCGTCTTTGACGTCCTCAACGGTGATCCCCGGGTGGAGCTCACTCAACGCACCGCCGGTCTGCGGGTCCCAGTCCACGCCCAGGGCGGCTTCGACATCGGTCAGACACGCGCGAATGGGCTGCGGGTCCGTCACAATCACCGAGGACGAAAACAGCCACCCCTTGTTGGTCACCCGTTGCGCCGTACCAATGATCTTGATGCGCCCGGCCGCGTTGACCGAAAACTCGCCCGGGCAGTACTCACCCGGAATCTCGCCAATGCGCGCATCCACACCCAGCGTGCGCAAGGCCGAGGCGTAAAGCTCACCAAACTGCGTGAACCGCTCCTGCGTCTTGCCGTACAGCGTGCTGGCCGGCTCCAAATGGTCAAGCACCAAACTCCCGAGGTGGTACGCCGCCGCGCGTCCCCCCAGGGTCCGCAGTGCAGGGGTAAAACCGTGAGCGCTGGCCGCCTGGGTTGCCTGTGGGAAACCCGCGGCGAACCGGTCCCGGGCGCCAAACGCCACCGTGGGTTGGGGTTGGTAAATCCGCAGGGTAGGTCCGCGGGTTCCGTTTCGGATGCCGTCAAGAAGGGCTCGGGCAACGCCGAGGTCGCGAATAGCTCCCGCGCTGGTGTCCGCTATGTATTCCAAGTTCTGTGACATCACTGCTTAACCTTACGCGGTAACGTGGGCTGGGCGAGTAGGCTTAGCCATGTGGATACTCAAACTGTTCTATCTAAGCCACACGCCGGAACTATTGGCCACGCTGCGCTCGAAGTTGGGGCGTGGCTTGTCGCACTGAGTTCAGCGGCGATTTCGTTCGCAATCGTGGGTATTCACGGGTTCGGCGGGGCCATGGAGATCAGCCGCTACGGCGAACTCACTCAGCTTCAACGTGACGGCGGGTTCAACTCCTCATTTGCTGTGCCGGGACTGCTCGCGTTCTTCGCGCTTTCAGTAGTGGGTGTTCTCATTCCGCCTAAAAAACTGACGCAGCTGAAAGAATCCGTCCGTTCTCAGCTACTCACGCTCTTTGCGGCAGCGACTGCGTGTGTATCAGTCGTTGTCGTGTTCATCCCCACGTACTGGCTGACCCTGGTCGTGGCCGCACTGCTGGGCATGTTGGTGGGCGTGCTCGCGGCCCACGCGCCTGAACTTCACACCAAACCGTGGCGCACCGGTGGTCTGGCTGTTGGAATCTTCCTGCTGGTCACGTACTACTTTGAGCTCGAACACGGTGTCCCGGCCGGCGCCCACGCTCTGCGCTGGCTGTTGTTCGTGGGTGCGATCCTGCTCATCGCAGCAGCACTCATGGTGCTGGTGTTCCCGCTGTCCTCAAACCGCGACATTGACGACCTTCACACATTCCCGCACACGCTGGCCATCAAACGCTCCCGCGGTCACATGTCGATCGCGTTCCCATGGGCCTGCTACGCATTGTTCGCTGTCCTGGGCGCCCTGTTCATTCTTCCTCTGCCTGCCACCGTGGACGGTGGTTACGGGCAGGGTGCTGTTGGGCTGATGATCGCAGCCGTGCTCTTGGGATGGGCCGCCGGATACGAATCAGGTCCGACCTTCGCTCCCGGAATGACCCGGCCACGTCTGACAGCGTTCGCACTGGTCGCTACCGGTCTGTTCATGATCTTCGCGGGCCTCATCAACGAACTGTCCGGAAAAGCCGTCGTCATGGCACTCACCGCGTTCAGCGTAGGCGTGGGTGTACGTGCGCAAAAATACGAATTCTCACGACGTGTGGGACTTGCCGTGGGCATGCTCTTGGCCACGCTGCTCTGTGGCCTCAACATCACGTTCGACCTCAACTTGTCACCCGTGACCACGTGGGTGCTTTCAGCATCGGGAGTTGCCTTCAGCGCGATCGGACTTCTGGCCTTTGCAACCGGAATCTTGGCGATCTTCTTGTTCTCACCCATGGGCGTGCGTGGAATGGGTGTTGACCTCATGAATGCGTTCCAAGTGCCCGGCGACACCTCATCCAACGTCGCGCCACAAGCCCTCGCAGTCTCTGAAGACCAAGAAACACGCGTGCTGCTAGGTGCTACCACCTCGGCGGACGAAGCTAAGGAAACCGGCGCCAACTCGCTGGCGGTTCCAGAACCCGTCGCGCCCTCAACGGGGCTGTTCATCGCGATCGAAGGTGGGGACGGGGCCGGCAAGACCACCCAGATCCGCAACCTAGTCGACCACTTGGAATCCCGCGGGTTTGACCCGGTCATCGCGACCCGCGAACCCGGTGGCACGCCTGTGGGTCAGTCGATTCGCAGTGTTCTGCTCGACGGTGAAGCCGTTTCGCCGAAATCTGAAGCTCTGCTCTACGCGGCCGACCGCGCGCACCACGTCGCGACCCTCATCAACCCGCACCTGGACCAGGGTGGGGCCGTCATTACCGACCGCTACATCGACTCCTCGCTTGCGTACCAGGCCGGAGGTCGTGAGCTGTCCGAGGACGATGTGCTGTCGCTGTCACGGTGGGCGACCTCGGGGCTGGTACCAAACCTGACGCTGGTTCTGGACATTGACCCGCGGGTGGCCGCCGAACGCATGGGTAGCCGCGAGGACGCGAACCACCTGGACAAACAGAGCCTGGAGTTTAAGGACCGTGTGCGCCAAGGGTTCCTGCGGCTGGCAGAAGCTGAGCCTGAAAGGTACGCGGTGATTCCGGCGGGACGCTCAGTCAACGAGGTAGCCGAACACATCCAGCGCGTCGTCGACGCGGTGATCGACGGGGGTGAATCCGCAGACGTCGCCGACACGTTTGAGCCGATCGCACCCCGCGGTGTGTTCGAAGGTGTTCCCACCGAGCGGATGTCACCTGAAGACGCCCAGAAGGCAGTCGACGAAAACCGTTACGCTGAGCCTCCACAGTTCCTCACCGAACCGATCGACGTTGACGGTGCGGATGAAGCGGAGTCTGCTGAAACCACCGTTCTTCCGCCACGCGAGAAATCTGCGGACACGTCAAAACCTGAGGGATCAACCGCGGTGCCGGCGGAGACAACAACGCCGGCGGAGCCAAAAACGCCGGCGGAACCTAACAACACAGCAGAGCCGGACCCTGAAACCAACCGCGACAAACTTCAACGGCAGTCCATGATCGAACAGCAGGCGCGCCAACGCCTGCGCGATGCCAGACGAAATTCATGACGGCTGACGCAAACTCCGGAATGGCCGGAACCGTGTGGGCCGACCTCGTGGGTCAGGACGCGGCGGTCGCAACCTTGGCGCGTGCCGCCAGCGAACCGCAGGCCATGACGCATGCGTGGTTGCTCACGGGGCCACCAGGATCGGGTCGGTCGAACGCAGCCAAAGCCTTCGCGGCTGCACTCTTGACACCAGATCACGGCGCAACACTAAGCGCACAAGCCAAACGCGCGCTGGCGGGCAACCACGAATCTATGACGGTGATGTCCACGCAAAAGTCGGTCATCTCAATCGACGAAGTCCGCGACATCGTGGGGCAAGCGCAAGCCTCGCCGGTGAACGCTGACTGGCGCGTGGTCATCATTGAAGACGCTGACCGCATGACAGAACGCACCTCGAACGTGTTGCTCAAAGCAATCGAAGAACCTCCGCCGGCTACCGTGTGGATCCTGTGCGCGCCCAGCCCCCAGGACGTTCTGACGACCATCCGCTCGCGGTGCCGCAACGTGAACCTGCGCATCCCACCGGTCAAAGCGATCGCACAGCTGCTCAGCACACGCAACGGCATCGACCCGGAAGTGGCGGCGTGGGCGGCATCGGCAGCCCAAAACCATATCGGACGCGCCAAATACCTAGCGACAAACGCTCAAGCGCGTGAGGTGCGGGAACAGATCCTGCGGATCCCACTCAAGCTCGACTCCCTGGGCGCCACTGTGCGCTTGGCTGGCGAAACCCTGGACCAAGCAGCAACACGCGCCAGCGACCGTACCAAGGACCGCAACGCCAAGGAAAAAGAAGATCTCCTGCACACGCTCGGAGTCGAACCGGGCAAGAACCCGCCACCGGCTGTGCGCTCGCAAATCAAACGCTTAGAAGATGAACAGAAGCGACGCGATTCGCGCGCCCGAAACGACGAACTCGACGCCATGTTCCTCGAACTGCTCGCGCTTTACCGCGACGTCCTCATGTGGGGGATGGGCGAAAAAGAGAACCTCATCAACGTGGGGGATGAGCAACTGATCTCGAGCATCGCAGACTCGTCAGACCCAGTGACCACGCTCAAACAGATCGAAGTGCTGCAACTTGCTCGCACCCGCCTGCAAACGAACACGGCACCGCTCCTCATTGTGGAAGCCGCGTTCATTGGCTTGTCTCGTCCGTGGAGCCCCGCCGCGCAGGCTACTGGTCGCTAGTCAGCAGGTCCACCACCAGGCCGGCAGTGAGGTCGATGCGTGGCAGAATCGAATCGATGCGAGCGTGCTCGTCCACCGCGTGCGATCCGCCACCCACAGTTCCCAGACCGTCCAGGGTGGGTGTGCCCAGCGCGGCCGTGAAGTTTCCGTCGGAGCCACCACCCACCATGATGGGTTTGAGTTCGTCCTGCCCCAGCGCTTGGGCCACCTTGCGGGCTCGCGCAAACAGGTGCGCGGACACCTTGCGTTCCCACGGTGGGCGGTTGATCCCACCGTCGAGGTGGAGTTGCGCGCCGGGGATGACGGGGCGCAGCCTGCGTAGTGCCTTGTCTACGCGTTGTTGTTCGCGCGCCGAGGTGGCTCGTGAGTCAATCGACAAGGTCGCCTTCGCGGGCACCGTGTTGGTGGTGGTTCCGGAGTGCATGTAAGAAGGAACGACCGAGGTGCCGGCGTCAGGGTTGTTGAGTCCGGCGATCTTGACGACCTGCGATGCGATCTCGGTGGTGGCGTTGATGCCTTTTTCTGGTTCAACACCAGCGTGGGCGGCGCGTCCGGTGACGTTGAGGTGGTAAATCGCCACACCCTTGCGGGCCACCTTGACTTCACCGTTGGGTCCGCCGGATTCAAAAACCAGCGATGCGCGGGCGTGAGCGGATTCGCGTTCGATGAGGTCCCGGGAGGTTAGGGAGCCCAGCTCTTCGTCACCGGTGATGAGAAGCGTGACGCCGTCCAGAGTGCCCAACTGCTCTTTGACTTTTTTGAGTGCGTGCATAGCGATGAGCACGCCACCCTTCATGTCGTCGGTACCGGGCCCGCGAATGATTCCGCCGCTGATGGTGAAGGGCATGTCGTCAATGGTGCCCATGGGCCACACGGTGTCGTGGTGACCAACGAGCACGACGCGCCGGGGACCGTTGCCAAACCGCCACACCAGGTGAGGGAAGCCGTCGATGACTTCCATGTGCGCGGGTTCGCCCATCAGGCCTTCGCCTAGTGCATCGAACAGGCGAGCAGAACGGTGAAGTGCGGCCTTGTCGTTTGAAGGGGACTCAGTTTCCACCGTTTGGTGGAACTGGTGAATGAAAAGCTCCAGGTCAGCGGTCGTGGTTAAATTCGGGTGAGCAGACATTAGTCATTACTGTACCGAATGTGACACATACGCCTGCGAGCGAGGCGCGAAGCGATCGCAACAGAGTACATTAATTCTGAAACAGCCAGCCACACAAGACGAGACTCGCCATGAAATTTCTCGCGTTCATTTTCCTCATTGCGCTCATCATCGGCGCGGTGATTTATATCGTCTCCACTGTGAAAAAGGCCCGACACCGCGGGGAAACTGAACGGGCACCTCGGGACCCCTTAAACTTTCTGTACCGGCTGTTACCCGGCTACCTCACCCAGGAAGAGAAGAAGAAAACCTGGGTTTCGATCCTCGTGATCGTGGTAAGTGCCTATGCGGCCGTTGGGGTCTTTTTTACTCCGGGAACTGACCCGAACGAGTGCGGTGACTACACGTTGAAAAACGGAAACTACATCTATACGGAAGGCCGTGGCGACTACGACAAAGAAGGCGCCAGCTACTTTTACGTCGGGTGTAAGAAGGCACGAGGTGGTTGGTTCTATGGGTTCCCAGGTTTCGGCTCAGGATCCGGTTCTGGGGACTGAGGTGGTGCAGTGCTGAGGCGTTGCGTCGACACGGCCCTAGAGTTTGACGAGCTGGAGCCACCCCACTAGAATCTGTCTGGTTGCCTCCTTAGCTCAGTCGGCAGAGCGTTTCACTCGTAATGAAAAGGTCGTCGGTTCGATTCCGACAGGGGGCTCTCGTTGACTCTACACAGCGTGATCGTCACCACTCGGCTAAGCTGGGCATAATCCGGTTGTTCGACTTCGAGGTGGATCATGAAACTGTCGCGTGACAGCGTCGTTGTGGGTATTGATGACTCGGATTCCGCACGTGAAGCGGCCCATTTTGCCCTAGCTCACTTCGCAGACGCACGCGAAATCGTGCTGGTAGCAGTGATCCCAGACGGAACGCGCCCAGTGCTCCCGGCTCCCAGTGACGTGACCACCCCGTACACCGGCTCCCTGCCTGCAGTGCAGCCAGCAACTCCCAACGAAGAAGACCGCCAAAAGTGCCAAGCCATGCTGGACGAGCTGCGCACCCAACTCGAAGCCACCCGCGAAGACTCCGAAACCACCTCGGCGCCCATCAAAACCCGCGTCTTCGCAGGTGACCCTGCAGAACAACTCGCCGCGCTGGGCGACGACGCAGGCCTCCTGGTGATCGGCCACCACGGCGCAGACCAGGAATTCGCCGGCCGAATCGGACGCACCAGCCGCGGACTCCCCGGCCACTCGCTGTGCCCCGTGCTCATCTACCGGTCAGGCGACACCGGCGACTCGGTCGTTGTGGGCATGGACACCTCCGAATACTCCAGCGTGGCCGCCCTGGATGCCGCCGACTTCGCCGTCAACGCCGGCCTGCCTCTGCGCGTGGTCGTGGGCGTCGACCCTCTGGGGGACAGCGAACGCACCCACGCGCAGACGGAGTTCGACCTCACCTGGTTGCGCTCGGAAGTGCCCGGTCTGGACGTGTCCGTTGAGTACGCACAGGGTCCCGCCGCCGAGGTGCTCGTCGCCGCATCCTCCAACGCCCGCCTTCTCGTTATGGGTAAGCGCGGGCTGGGCCTGTTCGCCGGAATGGCAGTTCAGCTGGGTCGCACGGCCAGCCAAGTGATCGAAAAAGTGAACTCCTCACTCATGCTGGTGTCGTTCCGCGACGACCCGCGCCTAGCCAACCGCCGGATCGTCGACTAAAGGCACGCCACACCTCGGGGTGCGACCGTGCCACCTCAACCAGCCAACCCCTCACGCATCCGGGTCGATCTCAAGCGACGCCAACGCCGCCCGGCGCAACTGTTGCCGAATCACTTCCTCCGGCTTGCGGCGCACCACATACGGTGTGGAGTTGAGCATCCCGAAAATCGCGTGGACCCGCACAGTAGCTTCATCGCGGGTCAGATCGGACATCGCGGTCACCACGCTCACCCACCGATCGACATACGCCCGTTGCAACGCACGCACCCGGTTCTGCCCATCAACAGGTAGGCTTCCCAGGTCGCGGTCGTGAATACGAATCAGCTCAGACTCCGTAACCGCGAACGTCAAGTGGAAATCGATCAGCTTGATCAGGATGTCTTTTGACGAGGGGGCCTTCCAGTTCTCAACAATGTGCCCACCTCCAGCTTTGAGGTAATTCGAGATCCCCACCAGCAGTTCCGAAAGAATCGCTTCCTTGGACGGAAAGTGCCGGTACACCGCAGGACCCGACACTCCTGCGCCGTGTCCGATGTCGTCAATGCTCACCGCCAAGAAGCCGTGTCGGGCGAACAGCACCTTTGCCGATTCCATGATCGCTTCGCGTCGCTGCGCCTTTGCATGCTGGCGAGAAATTCCCTTGTCTGACGTGACCATGCCAGCTAGTATAGCTTTCAGTTAGTGATCACTCACTGAGTGATCGTATGCTGAACGTTGCTGGCCCCACAGCCGGCACCAGAACACAGGAGTTCACAATGCGCGCCATTGGTACACCTCCGGACCCAAGCACAGCGGAAGAATTCGCGCACGCGCACAGCCAGCTCATCGACGAACTGCGCGCTCGCACCGCCCAGACCGCGCTGGGTGGTTCGGAACGGTCCAGGAAAAAACACCTGGACCGTGGCAAACTTCTCCCACGTGACCGCGTGGAACGACTGCTGGACCCCGGCAGCCCTTTCCTCGAATTTTCGGCACTGGCTGCCAATGGCATGTACAACGACGACTCACCGGGCGCAGGCATCATCACCGGCATGGGGCTGGTCAACGGGCGCATCTGCGTAATCGTGGCCAACGACGCCACGGTCAAGGGCGGAACGTACTACCCCATGACCGTCAAGAAGCACCTGCGAGCACAAGAAATCGCACGCGAAAACAAACTCCCATGCATCTACCTCGTGGACTCCGGGGGAGCGAACCTCCCCAACCAAGACGACGTGTTCCCCGACCGTGAACACTTTGGTCGCATCTTCTACAACCAGGCCACCATGTCGGCGGCCGGAATCCCACAGCTCGCCGCGGTCATGGGATCGTGTACCGCCGGTGGTGCATACGTGCCCGCCATGGCTGACGAATCCATCATCGTCAACGAACAAGGAACCATCTTCCTGGGTGGCCCGCCCCTGGTGAAAGCCGCCACCGGTGAAGTCGTCACAGCAGAAGAGCTGGGCGGGGGAGCGCTCCACGCACGCACCTCGGGCGTTGCCGACCACCTCGCAGCCAACGACGACCACGCACTCGAAATCATGCGCGACATCGTCGCCACCCTGCCAGCCACACCTGCCCCCGCATGGGAACGGGCCGAACCTCAAGAACCCAAATACACCTCGGACGAACTCACCCACGTGGTACCCGCGGACCTTAAAACCCCGTACGACGTTCGCCAGGTCATCGCCCGCATCGTCGACGGATCCGAATTCCACGAATTCAAAGCCGAATACGGCAACACCCTCATCACCGGGTTCGCTCGCATCGACGGCCACCCGGTAGGCATCATCGCCAACAACGGTGTGCTGTTCGGGGAATCCGCGCAGAAGGGCGCGCACTTCATCGAACTGTGCGACCAGCGCGACACCCCGCTGGTGTTCCTCCAAAACATCACCGGATTCATGGTGGGACGCGACTACGAAGCCGGCGGAATCGCCAAACACGGCGCCAAGATGGTCAACGCTGTGGCCACCGCGCGCGTGCCTAAGTTCACCGTCATCATCGGCGGATCCTACGGTGCCGGAAACTACTCCATGTGCGGACGCGCCTACTCGCCTCGGTTCCTATGGATGTGGCCCAACACGCGCATCTCGGTCATGGGTGGTGAACAGGCCGCCAGCGTTCTGGCAACTGTCAAACGCGACCAGATGGAAGCCCGTGGCGAAGACTGGCCAGTCGAAGAAGAAAACGCGTTCAAGGCCCCCGTGCTCCAACAGTACGAAGACCAAGGAAACCCCTACTACTCAACCGCTCGCCTGTGGGATGACGGGATCATCGAACCGTCCCAGACCCGCCAAGTGCTAGCGCTGGCCCTCGAAGCCGCACGCTACGCCCCACTTGAGCGTCCGCTTAACTCTGCTGGCTACGGCGTTTTCAGGATGTGACATCGACATGTTTACCAAAATTCTTATCGCCAACCGTGGTGAAATTGCGTTGCGCGTCATCCGCACGTGCCAGCGCTTGGGCGTGCAAACCGTGGCCGTGTACTCCGACGCCGACGCCCACGCCCCGCACGTCAAGCTCGCTGATCAGGCAGTGCGCTTGGGTCCAGCGGTCGCCAGCGAGTCATATCTGAAGATCGACCGCGTTATCGAAGCCGCCCAGTCCACGGGCGCGCAAGCGATCCACCCCGGCTACGGCTTCTTGAGCGAAAACGCGCAGTTCGCCGCGGCATGTGAGGACGCCGGAATCGTGTTCCTGGGCCCTACCGCCAGCGCAATCCGCACCATGGGTGACAAGATCACGGCCAAGCAGGCCGTCGCATCCCGAGGTGTCCCACTGGTTCCCGGTGTCGCAGAGTCCGGCTTGAGTAACGACCAGCTGGAAAAGGCGGCACTCGACGTGGGCATGCCGGTGCTGATCAAGCCATCTGCCGGTGGTGGTGGAAAAGGTATGCACGCGGTGTTCAAGCAGGAAGACCTGCGCGAATCACTCGAGGCGGCCCGCCGCGAAGCTGCCAGCTCCTTTGGGGATGACACCCTGTTCCTTGAACGCCTGATCTCCACTCCACGCCACATTGAGGTGCAGGTTCTGGCCGATGAACACGGAAACGTCATCCACCTAGGCGAACGCGAATGTTCGCTCCAGCGCCGCCACCAGAAGGTCATCGAAGAAGCCCCCAGCGCGCTGCTCGATGAAGAAACCCGCGCCCGGATCGGCCAGGCCGCGGTAGAGACCGCGCGTTCCGTTGGGTACCGAGGCGCGGGAACCGTTGAGTTCATCGCATCTGCTGACAACCCCGACGAATTCTTCTTCATGGAGATGAACACGCGCCTGCAGGTCGAACACCCCGTGACCGAACAAGTCACCGGGGTCGACCTCGTGGAATGGCAGCTGCGGATCGGTGCTGGTGAAGAACTCACCCTGAAACAAGAGGACATCACCCTCACCGGGCACTCCATCGAAGCGCGTATCTACGCCGAAGACCCCGCCCGCGGCTTCCTTCCCACCGGTGGTACCGCGATCGACGTGGTGTTCGGCAACGACAACGACCCAGGGCTGCGTGTCGACGCGGGCCTGGAGGCCGGCCAGACGATCGTGAGCGACTACGACCCCATGATCGCCAAGGTCATCACCACCGCGCCCACCCGTGAAGAAGCGCTCGCCAAGTTAGATGACGTGCTCGCCCACTCCGCAGTGCCGGGAATCGTGACCAACATCGATTTCCTGCGCATGCTCATCACCCGCGACGACGTCATCGCAGGTGACCTGGACACAGGGCTGATCGACCGCCTCACGGAAGACGACCTGGCCCACGCCCCACAACCCGTCGACGCCCTGCTCGCAGCGGTTGCGGTCACCCATGGCGTAGGACAGCGCACAACCACCGCACAGCGGGGGCAGGCAACGACCTCGGCCCCTTCAGCCTGGAACGTCACCGGCTGGCGCAACGCCAGCCCCATCAACGAACGCGTGGACCTCACCTACCAGGGTGAGCCCGTGGACGCCGTGTACGCGGGGGAGCCCGCGCGGGTGCGTCCAGTAGGAACCGGCGCCGAGGTCGTCGTCACCTGCTGCGGGTCCGACCACCGGGCGCTCGTGTGGGTGACACCGGCAAACGTGTGGGTGGCGAGTACGCGCGGCGTGTTCATGTTCGGACGCCCGCAGGCCGACACCACCCTGGGTGCGGCCGGTGCAGGCGCCTCGATCACGGCTCCTATGCCGGGGGCCGTGACATCGGTGCGGGTTGCCGACGGCGACACAGTAGAAGAAGGCCAGCCAGTGCTGGTACTCGAAGCCATGAAGATGGAGCACGTCCTGCGTGCGCCGGTCACAGGGGTGGTGCAACTGGCAACGGCTGCGGGCACCCAGGTGGCCTTGGACGAAGTTTTAGCAACGGTAGTTGAAGAGGAAGAACAATGATCACATTTATGCCCGGCCAATTGCCGGAAGAATACGAATCCCTACGTCAGCAGGTTGCGAAGTTCTCAGACGAAGAAGTCGCACCGGTCAGCGCGGAACTCGACGCCAAGCACGAATTCCCCTACAAGCTGGTCGCAAAAATGGGCCAGATGGGTCTGTTCGGTCTGCCTTTTGACGAGAAGTACGGCGGAATGGGCGGAGACTACTTCGCCCTGTGCTTGGCGATTGAAGAGCTGGCGCGCAACAACCAGTCGCTGGCCATCACGCTGGAGGCTGGGGTTTCGCTGGGTGCTATGCCCATCTACCGCTTTGGAACCGAAGAGCAGAAGCAGGAATGGCTGCCAAAGCTCACCGACGGTTCCGGGTTGGCTGCGTTCGGGTTGACCGAGGCCGAGGCCGGCTCCGACGCCGGTGGCACCAAGACGAAGGCTGTTTTGGAAAACGGCGAATGGGTCATCAACGGATCCAAGCAGTTCATCACGAACTCCGGAACCGACATCACCCGCCTGGTCACTGCCACCGCAGTCACCGGGACCCGTACGGGCCGTGACGGTAAGGAAAAGCCAGAAATTTCGACCATCATGATCCCTACCGGAACCTCTGGTTTCACCGCTGAACCCGCATACGACAAGGTGGGGTGGAACTCCTCAGACACCCACCCGCTCACCTTCGACAACGTGCGTGTTCCTGAAGAAAACCTGCTGGGTGAACGCGGCCGAGGTTACGCGAACTTCCTGCGCATCCTGGACGAAGGTCGTATTGCAGTGGCCGCTCTGTCCGTGGGTGCCGCGCAAGGGTGTGTGGATGAGTCGGTGCGGTACGCGAAGGAACGTGTGACCTTCGGTAAACCGATCGCCAACTACCAGGGAATCCAGTTCAAGATCGCACGTATGGAAGCCCGCGTCGTGGCAGCCCGCGCGGCGTACTACCTGGCTGCTTCACGCATGGAATCCGGCCTTCCGTTCAAGAAGGAAGCTGCTGTTGCCAAACTGATCGCCGGTGACGCGGCGATGGACAACGCACGTGATGCCACTCAGATCTTCGGTGGCTACGGCTTCATGAACGAATACCTGGTTGCACGCCACTACCGTGATTCCAAGATCCTGGAGGTGGGCGAAGGAACCACTGAGGTCCAGTACATGCTCATTGCCCGCGAACTGGGCCTTGCATAAGCGTTTGAAAGCACGTTCCGTTTTTGGAAACAATATGAGCGTGAAACGCGCAATTTTTTCGAGTGTGGTTGTCGGAACCTTGGTCCTGTCAGGGTGCGGGTCCAACGGTTCCGAAACCACCTCGGGAGATGGGCAGGGAGCCCAGACCACCTCGGCGGGCCCTGAAAGCACGCCCACCCCAAGCCCAACGCCCGACCCCACTGAGCTGAAGCCGGGAACCAACCATTCGTACGAGGCGGCGGAATACGCATACGAAGCCAAAGACGTACACAACTGGTTGCACGGGGAAAAGACCCAGGCGGCCAACTACCCTGAGAAGAAGATCGCCTTCCTCACGTTCGACGACGGCCCCACGAACATCACGCCAAAGGTGCTTGAGGAACTCAAGAAGGCTGGCGCTCCTGCCACGTTCTTCGTGATCGCCGGCGAGCTGGGAGTCGAAGGGCCCGACGGCGATAAACACCTCAAACAGACCATTGAGGACGGGAACTCGGTGTGCATCCACACGTACTCGCACAAGTACTCGTACCTGTACCCAGGGCGCCGGGCCAACGCCGAAAACATCTCAAAAGACTACGACAAGGCCCTTAAGTCCGTGCGCAAGGTTTTGGGTGAGGACTACGAGGTACACGGTTACCGTTACCCGGGCGGACACGGATGGCGCAAAATGGGGGCTGCGGACAAAGCTCTCGAAAAGAAGGGTTCGTACTGGATCGACTGGAACTCTGAAAATGGGGACGGTACCGATTCGGCGAGCTCAACGGGTGAAGGCCGTGCCAAGCGAGCCCTGTCGACCTTGTCGGACTCCCCGAACGTCGCCGTCATCCTCATGCACGACTACCAAGACAACGACGCGACCGCCGAAGGAGTAGCCCCGCTGGTCAAGGAACTCAAGAAGCGGGGCTACGAATTCGGGGTCATCAACTAAGCACGGGTAATGTGAAGATATGACGCACAACACACATGAAGAACATGGGTCGGCAGTGGTCCAGCAACGTGGACTGTGGTTCGACGAAATGGAAGTGGGCACCGTTTACAAGCACGCCCCGGGCCGTACCATCACCGAAGCAGACAACACGTGGTTCACTGCGGTCACCATGAACACGCAGGCGTTGCACTTGGACGCGGCTTTTGCTGGGTCGGAGCCGTTTGGTGAGCGGTTGGTGAACTCCATGTTCACGCTGGCCACGTTGGTGGGGCTGTCTGTCAGTCAGCTGACCCAGGGCACCATCGTGGGGAACCTGGGGTTCTCCGAGGTGGCATTCCCTAAACCGCTGTTCCACGGGGACACGCTGTATGCGGAAACCAAGATCCTGGACAAGCGTTTGTCGCGGTCACGCCCAGGGCAGGGGATTGTCACCCTGGAACACATTGGACGTAACCAGGACGGTGCGATCGTAGCGAAAGCCGTGCGTCAAACAATGGTGTTTACATCTGACCACGCAGAACAGAACGAAGGGTAAGTGACATGGCAACAACAGTGAAGCCCGCTTGGTTGTTCGTCCCCGGTGACCGTAACGACCGTTATACCAAGGCGGCGGAACGCTCAGACGTGGTGATCGTGGACCTTGAAGACGCCGTCTCACCTGCCCACAAAGCCGATGCGCGCAAGGCGTTCCTGGACTTCCAGAACAGCGACCAAGCGCTCGACCCCACCACGACCGTGGTGCGCATCAACCCGGTGGGGTCTGAATGGTTCCACTCGGACCTCAAGTTGCTCTCTGAACTGCCCGGTAGCGGGTATTCGGTTATGTTGCCAAAGGTCGAGGACACGGAAGCGCTGGAGCACATCCGTGGGCTCAAGGTGTATGCGCTGATCGAAACCGTGAAAGGTGTCGTCAACGTAGACACCATCGCGGCACACGAAGGCGTGACCGGACTGATGTGGGGTGCCGAGGACCTGTTCGCGTCCTTGGGCGGCGGTCACTCCCGCACGGCGGCCGGCGACTACCGGGCACCAGCGGTCTACACCCGTGCTCGGGTGCTCATGGCCGCTAAGGCGCACGGAAAACTCGCCATCGACTCGGTGTGGACGGACATCGATAACTTGGACGACCTCGGCGTGGAGGCCGATGACGCAGTCAACTGCGGTTTCGATGCCAAGGCGCTCATCCACCCCAAGCACGTGGAAGTTGTGCGGGATGCGTTTAGGCCTTCAGGCGAACAACTCGAGTGGGCGCGAGGCGTGATCCAGGCGGCTTCGAATGCGGACGCCGGTGCGTGGACGTACCAGGGCCAGATGATTGATGAGCCGTTGCTCCAGCAGGCGCGGAACATTTTGGCACGCGCGTAAGAGCCACGCGCATAAAAGCGTGGTGTAGCCCACACGCGGGAGCTGAAGCTACAATAATCGAAGAAACATTGTAGGTCATGAGTGACAGGAATTTGCTCCTATGGCGTCTTCACTCCCGCGCATTCTTACGTCAATTGCCCTTGCTATTGGTCTCGTCGTTGCACCGCTACCCACCGTGGTGACTCAAGCCAAGGGGCCCGAGACAAAAACACGTGAAATCAGCGTTTCACGTGGGCAAACAAAGAAGGTTGAAACCCCCAAAGCCAAAGTGTCTGTAGTGGGCGCTACCTGGCGGGGCAACACCGGGGTCGAAAAGGCCGAGTACCGTTCCAAGGACAACAACGGCCAATGGAGCGGGTGGAAAGAACTGCCGGTTGACGACGCAGACGGGCCGGACGCCGGTACGGGTGAAGCTGGGAAGTCACTCCAGGGTACTGAGCCGCTAGTCGTGCCAGAGGGTACGTCGGTTGAGATTCGTACCGCGCAAAAGTCTGACCTGTATGTGGCCGAGACCGGGATAACTGGCAACGTGCGACCAGGTGGGGCTGTCGCGGGCGCTGCGCCGGCGCACGCTGCAGGCGGATCGAAGATTGGTGGGTTCACGTACACCTCCCGCAAGGACTGGGGAGCGAAGGGGCCACGCAAGGGTTGCCCGGTGGAGAAGACCAAAGTTAACAAGGCAGTGATCATCCACCACACCTCGGGATCCAATTCCTACTCACAATCCCAGGTGCCATCCATTCTGCGCGGTATCCAGGGGTACCACCAGAACGGTCGCAAGTGGTGCGACATTGGGTACAACATGATTGTCGACAAGTGGGGCAACATTTATGAGGCACGTTCCGGCGGGCTGACCGACGCAGTGATTGGGGCGCACGCCGGTGGGTTCAACACCAGCACGTTTGGTGTTGCGGTGCTGGGTACGTACAGCAAGCCGGTGAATTCGTCGACGTTGAACTCGCTGAAGAAGATCGTGCGTTGGCAAGGTGAGCTGTGGGGGTATGACCCTAGTGGCAAGGTCAAACTGACGTCCAAAGGTGGCACGTCAAAGTACAAGAAGGGTACGGAGCGGACTCTGCCGCGCGTGTTTGGGCACCGAGACGTGGGGAACACGGACTGTCCGGGTAACGGGTTGTACAGCCAGTTGCCAAAGTTGCGGATTTCCCAGCCGGTGAAGCCGGGCGCACCTATCGTGTCGGATGGGATTAAGAAGTACTACAGCAAGCACAAGGATGAAACCGGGCCACCGCAGAGCCCGCAACGCAAGACCGGTAAAGGTGTGTTGCAGAACTTCAAGAACGGCGTGGTGTACCAGTCAAAGCAAGGCGTGTACTTCACCGCGTACTCGGCGCCCATGCGTAAAGTCTGGTCGCAGCATGGCTGGGAAAACGGACGGTTGGGATTCCCCAAGTCGGACCGTTACAAGTTTGGTCACGGGTGGCGACAGAGTTTTGAAGGTGGCGCGATCATTGAGCACTCGCGTGGCACCTACCCCGTGTGGGGCGGGATCCAGTCCAACTGGGAGCGCAACAAGGGGGCTGTGAAGTATCCCGTGAGTGTTGAAAAGAAAATTGGTGGGAAGAAGCCTGGCTCGTACCAGCACTTTGAAAACGGGAACGTCCACTGGTCCAAGAAGACCGGTGCGCACTACACGAACGGCGGGATCCGTAACACCTGGAGTAAACACCGGTGGGAGCAGGGACGGTTAGGTTATCCCACCTCGGACCCATTCAAGAGTGGGGACCGCGTGCGTCAGAACTTTGAAGGTGGCGCCATTATCCACTCCAAGCGGGGAACGCACCCGCTCTGGGGAGGTATGAAGGCGAACTGGGAGCGAAATAAGGCGACGTTGCGGAACCCGGTGAGCACTGAGAAGAAGATCGGTGGGAAGAAACCCGGTGCGTTCCAGCACTTTGAACACGGGAGCGTCCACTGGTCTAAGAAGACCGGTGCGCATTACACGAACGGTGCGATTCGTAACACCTGGAGCAAACACGGATGGGAACAGGGTCGCCTGGGCTACCCCAAGACAGACCCATACAAATCAGGTGACGAAGTGTGCCAAAAGTTCCAAGGTGGAACGGTTGTGTACCACAAGAATCGGGGCACCTACGTGGCGTGGGGCCGCTGAGCGAGCTGTAGCTGGGGAGACCACTGCTGGCGGGGCGGTTCCGTTAATGCCTGCTGGCGGTATCATTGTGATATGTCGTATGGGACTATCGTAAAAATCGGTCGACTTGCGGAGACTCGTCGTGGCCTCATCACCGCCGAATGGCTCAACGAAGCAGGGCTGTCAGCATCGCAAAAAACTGCCCTGGTTAAATCCGGCTACCTTGAACGGGTCACGCGCGGTGTATATAAGGTTGCAGGTGCCCCGTCGACGCGGTTCACGGAAATACTGGCGCTGTGGATGAGGCTTGGAGACAACGATTACACGTCAGATCCGCCCGTGCTTGTTGCTGCAGGTGCAACGGCGGCGTACCTGCACGATATCGGTGACATGTGGCCCGACCCATACGACTTCATCACGGCGCGTCCCTTGCGCACGCGAGAACCTGGTGTGGTGCTACGACACGAGACTGTTGATCCGCGTGATGTTGAAGTCGTTGAAGGTATCCCGTGTTTGAGTCCCGTGGCTACGCTTGTTGACTTGATTAAGGACCATGGAGATCTTTCGCTTGTTGGCGATGCCGTGGTCGATGCGCGCACACGTAACTACCTGAATGCACACACTGAGCCGGATTTTGTGCGTCGGTTGGGGCCGCTCGCTGCGGAAAATGATCTACCAGAGGGAGAAGGCGAGAAGCTTTTGGAGCTTATCACCCAGTACCACCAGGGGGTAGCGTGAGCCGGCCTGGAGAACCGTACCATGATGACCACGCGTTTGTTCAGGCGCTGACGCATGCTGCAAAAGTGGAAGCTAGTGCAAACGGAAAGCCCGTCAATAGAGTATTGACAGAGGGGTACTTTGACCGAGTCTTGGTGCGAATCTTCAAAGATCCCAAAAGGGAGTGGTTCGTAAAAGGCGGGACTTCTCTACTTGCTCGTGAGCCTTTGGCCCGGGAAACCAGGGATATTGACCTGGCTACGAGTGAGTCTGATTTCGAAACTGCGCTTGTTGAACTACAAAATGCCGTTCAGGAAGATGCAGGTGACCATCTCAGAATAGTTGCGAAATTCGATAGGCCTCTCGCTATGCCGACTGCCTCACAGCGCGCTACCGGTGGAAGGCTCATGGTTACGATTTCAGCCGTGGGAAAGGTCGTCTCCCGTTTCGGCATTGACATGGTGGTGTCTGAGCCTCCTGTTGGGGAGATCGAAACAATGGCTCCTCGAACTCGCCTTCACCTGCCTCGGCCTGTGTTTACCGCGGAATACAGGCTTTATCCGATACCGGATCAGATTGCAGACAAAATTTATGCCACGGTCGCGCCACGTAAGAACTCTCCCGTTCCATTTAGTACTCGCGTTAAGGACCTCGTTGATTTGGCAATCTATGCGCGTACGCAGACTGTGTACATGCGCCCGTTGAGGGCTGCGTTGAAGCAACGACTAGCGACATTTCAAACGCCGCCGACGCAGTTCAGCGTCCCGGAAGACTGGCGCCGTCGCTTTGGGTCCAGAAAGTTGCGCACGCCGTTGGTTGACCCAAACGATTATGACGGGGCTGTCCGCGTTGCTACAGAGCTATCTGCGGCCGTGTTCGACGAATCAGTTTCGGATGATGCGGTGTGGACTCCTGAACAGGGGTGGACGCTATCGCCACGTGGTTCCGGATAGGCGGCATATCTAGGAGAGTTTTCCAATGAATGCGTCAGTCAGTGTGGCTGTCAGCATCTGTTTTATGCGCGCGAAATTCCCCGGAAGGTGACAAAGATTCCGTGTTTGCGGAATCCAGGGACGCCGTCGAACTGGGCCTCTGTTCGGTCGAACTCAATGAGGTCGGGAAACCACGGGTCAGTGAACCGCTCAGAGTTATTTAACCAGTCCGGTGGCGTCCATCCATCAGTTTGTGCCAAGTGCTCTGCCAGGCCTGCAAACGCAGCATCGATTCTGCGTGAACCTGTCAAAGGTGGTTCGGCGTCGAAAACGCTCTTAGCATGGTCGACGCCCCCGTGTTTTAGGGCGCTACGATAGTTGTCTAATGTTTGGAGAATCGCAAACCGCCAGGCTTCGTCGTCACTCAGTCCCGCGCGAATATCCTCGGTGACCTGTAGAGCGTTTCTTGCCGCCATTCCGTAACGGGACTTTGCTGGTAACGGAACACATGCGTGATCGAGCGGGTCATCTGTGAATAAAGATGATAGGTCAACCCGTGTGCCCGACATCTTTGTATACCTCCACAACGGTTAACCACAAGCCACTGCGACCTACGCTACGTCACCATCACTCTTGTCGCCATCGCGTGGGTCATCCCCACGGGTGTGGGGAGCACCTCAGCTCAGGGAAGCGCCCTTCCCACAGGTCCCGTACACGGGAATCGAGAATCAAATGTGGCCATACCTGAAGCAATCTGTCTTTGTTTATCAGTTGCGCCTGGATCTCGGCGGTACCTTCTGCAAGAAGGGCTTGATAGGCGAGGCGCGCTCCGCCGAGCTCAGTCACATCAATGTCGCCGTCGTCAATCCACCGAACCCAGATCGGCAGGCGGATAGGCTCGTGCAATGGCCCTTTCAAGTCGTCGAGACTGTCAACGACCTCATATGGTTTCAAATCCCGGAAACGTACTCGATCCACGTGTACTCCCTAACTTCATAAAAAACCAAAGGAAACCCCGGCACCTTCCACTCGATCCACGTGTACTCCCTAACTTAGCGTGACTGGGCTCATCCCCACGGGCGTGGGGAACACAAGCACCGCTGGCCTACCGGGCAAGAAGCACCGGGCTCATCCCCACGGGTGTGGGGAACACTCCTGTGTTAGTTCTGATGCAGCAGATGTTGTGGGCTCATCCCCACGGGTGTGGGGAACACTCAACAGGCGCTGGTACGTCGTGTATCGAGATGGGCTCATTCCCACGGGTGTGGGGAACACGAGGGTAAAGCGAACGAAGGACAGCCATTCCTGGGCTCATCCCCACGGGTGTGG
The DNA here is from genome assembly GCF_022346365.1 of Brevibacterium sp. ACRRH. Lineage (NCBI taxonomy): Bacteria > Bacillati > Actinomycetota > Actinomycetes > Micrococcales > Brevibacteriaceae > Brevibacterium > Brevibacterium sp. ACRRH. Next base: position 239,996 of record NZ_JAKRMN010000003.1, on the reverse strand, counting down.
GGAACACCTGTCAGTGTTCCGGTCGCGCCGAGTTTCATGGGGCTCATCCCCACGGGTGTGGGGAACACGGGCTTCAACGTGGTTTGAAAAGACCCCGCCGGGGCTCATCCCCACGGGTGTGGGGAACACGATGATCCCGAAAGTGGATATTGGTACTGGTACGGCTCATCCCCACGGGTGTGGGGAACACCGCCACGTTGAACATGCCCGGCTGGTTCTGTGGGGCTCATCCCCACGGGTGTGGGGAACACCGGTCCCGATAACGCCACTGCTCCAAAGTCTGGGGCTCATCCCCACGGGTGTGGGGAACACTACCCGTGCTGGTTGGTGGACGAACAACGTCGGGGCTCATCCCCACGGGTGTGGGGAACACACGCACTTACTGACACCATGCAGGACAACAACGGGCTCATCCCCACGGGTGTGGGGAACACGAGTCGCCACCACGGGTCTGCAGAATCGCACTGGGCTCATCCCCACGGGTGTGGGGAACACGGGCCGTACCAATGCCCCGCCGGTAGCGGGAACGGCTCATCCCCACGGGTGTGGGGAACACGAGCTAGCACGTGGTTTGAAAAGACCCCGCCGGGGCTCATCCCCACGGGTGTGGGGAACACTCACCCGCGCACTTACCGACATCACCGAAGCCCGGCTCATCCCCACGGGTGTGGGGAACACCCCAAGACGTTCTTGAAGAACCAGACGAGTGCGGGCTCATCCCCACGGGTGTGGGGAACACACCATGATTTTGTGCTTGCTCAAAAGCTGACCGGGCTCATCCCCACGGGTGTGGGGAACACGTTTGAGCTAAATCAGCCATTTGTTCACGAGTGGGCTCATCCCCACGGGTGTGGGGAACACGCCGACAGGTCGTGGCGCACCGTCACGAACCAGGGCTCATCCCCACGGGTGTGGGGAACACCTTGAAAACAGCTTGGACTGCTCCAGCGGCCTGGGCTCATCCCCACGGGTGTGGGGAACACCTATGCGGTCAGCCGGCGCGATTACCGGCATCGGGCTCATCCCCACGGGTGTGGGGAACACGTCGCATGGTGTCGCTGACCCGCGTGTAAATCGGGCTCATCCCCACGGGTGTGGGGAACACGTGTGGTGAGTTCGTCTAAGAGTTGCTGGTTTGGGCTCATCCCCACGGGTGTGGGGAACACGATGTTGATGGTGTCGAGTATGAAGACGTCGAGGGCTCATCCCCACGGGTGTGGGGAACACTGTTCCAGGAAATGCGCCGTTCGGACGGGCAAGGGCTCATCCCCACGGGTGTGGGGAACACTTGGAACTGGGGGACGTGCAACTTCTGCGCGCGGGCTCATCCCCACGGGTGTGGGGAACACCCGGGCATTGTGCCCTGGTAGCACTTGTCCCTGGGCTCATCCCCACGGGTGTGGGGAACACACCAGGACATCGCGGACGCGCTCGACATCAACGGGCTCATCCCCACGGGTGTGGGGAACACGCAGATCACCGACCGAATCCGATTCGCGTGGGCGGCTCATCCCCACGGGTGTGGGGAACACGCGGCGCGTTCTGTTGCGAGGTATTCGAGCACCGGCTCATCCCCACGGGTGTGGGGAACACAGTGACTGGCCCGACGCCGTAGCTGGCGCGTACGGCTCATCCCCACGGGTGTGGGGAACACTCTGGTGAGGCACCGCCGTTGAACCCTTCGTAGGGCTCATCCCCACGGGTGTGGGGAACACCGCCTGAAGCCTGGCGATCAGGTGAGGTACACGGGCTCATCCCCACGGGTGTGGGGAACACTGCCGGAAGAATACCCAGGCGTTCTGTTCGTCGGGCTCATCCCCACGGGTGTGGGGAACACGTCACTGACACTGACGGTATGGATCAGATCACGGGCTCATCCCCACGGGTGTGGGGAACACTGATCACGGGGCCGTCTGGGTGGCGGCCCCTCCGGCTCATCCCCACGGGTGTGGGGAACACGCGAGCTCTGCGACGTCCTGGCCGAAGTCTTTGGGCTCATCCCCACGGGTGTGGGGAACACGCGAGCTCTGCGACGTCCTGGCCGAAGTCTTTGGGCTCATCCCCACGGGTGTGGGGAACACCCCAAGACGTTCTTGAAGAACCAGACGAGTGCGGGCTCATCCCCACGGGTGTGGGGAACACACCATGATTTTGTGCTTGCTCAAAAGCTGACCGGGCTCATCCCCACGGGTGTGGGGAACACGTTTGAGCTAAATCAGCCATTTGTTCACGAGTGGGCTCATCCCCACGGGTGTGGGGAACACGCCGACAGGTCGTGGCGCACCGTCACGAACCAGGGCTCATCCCCACGGGTGTGGGGAACACTCCTGCTGCATGAGGTTCAGCACGACCTTTCCGGGCTCATCCCCACGGGTGTGGGGAACACCACCACTGATACCCAGACTTGTTATCCGCGCCGGGCTCATCCCCACGGGTGTGGGGAACACGTTACATTCATTGACTGTTTTGAGTACGGCCCGGGCTCATCCCCACGGGTGTGGGGAACACGCGGGCACGTTCACAAAATCACCGAACAGTGTGGGCTCATCCCCACGGGTGTGGGGAACACACCACACCTGGGGCGCGCTGACTGACACGCTGGGGCTCATCCCCACGGGTGTGGGGAACACCACAAGCATGGAAGCCGCATGGTAGGCGATGTGGGCTCATCCCCACGGGTGTGGGGAACACCGTTTTGCGATGATTTTTGACTCGGTGTTTTCGGGCTCATCCCCACGGGTGTGGGGAACACGGTGGGGTTGTTGGTGGTGGTGGAACAAGTTTGGGGCTCATCCCCACGGGTGTGGGGAACACCCCGTCGCTATTTTCTCGGTAGTAATCGCGCCAGGCTCATCCCCACGGGTGTGGGGAACACGGATCACCGAAAACCACCCAACCCGCGTCAGAGGGCTCATCCCCACGGGTGTGGGGAACACCCCACGAAGGACATGAAGCAGGGTGACTTGTGGGGCTCATCCCCACGGGTGTGGGGAACACACGTAGGGCAACGCACCGAAACCTATAGGCGCGGGCTCATCCCCACGGGTGTGGGGAACACTTTTTGATGGCTGTCGCATGTTTTTTGCCTTTCGGCTCATCCCCACGGGTGTGGGGAACACGCGCGATTATAGTCTGGTTGCGTAGGGTCTATGGGCTCATCCCCACGGGTGTGGGGAACACGCACATGGGAAGAACGGCGGGAAGGCCCCCGCGGGCTCATCCCCACGGGTGTGGGGAACACTCATGACTCCGGAAAAGCGTTTCAAGAAAGTGGGGCTCATCCCCACGGGTGTGGGGAACACACGAGTCAATCCCTCGGTGCTAGTACCGTTGCGGGCTCATCCCCACGGGTGTGGGGAACACACTAATTGATCAGCAACGATACCAGGATTGCATATCTAGCTCATTCACTTTCGGTTGAAGAAAGACCTACCTATATTTGGAGTACTTAGACGCGTTTCTAATGGCACGCGCTTTGCTCCAACCGCCTTGCATGGTTTTTCGCCCGTACCCGGACTCTGGTGCGGGTCGTCTCATAAAAGTGAGCCCGTCTAAGTCGACAGGTTCCCATTTGTGTTCTTTTGTTCTGAATTGCAACCGTTGCTCGTTTTGCGCTGGCCACACCATGAGCGCTTGCCCGGTGCCTGCTGTTTCTTCGATCCGTTGCCACAGCAGCTCCCTGACTCGCGCACTCACGTTGCCAACGAAAACGCCTGCTGAAACCTCAAGCGCCCACTTGGTTAAGTCGCCTCGTAAGCCGGTTGGGCATGACGAAAGCACAATGACAATCATGAGAACCGCTCCCAATGGTTCTCGCCGCTGGGCAAACGCTGTTCGCCTCGACCAGACCACAGCGACAGCTCATCGTTGTAGAAGTACTCTGGTTCGTCTTCAACCTCGCTAGCTTCTAAAAACAACAACTGCAAGATTTTTACGAGCCTGTCCATCACGCCAGCCCGCACTAAACGGTCACGAAGCAACGCCCTTACCGTACGATCTGGTTGACCGTCTGCATGCGCGACAGCATCAAACGCGGCCGGAATACTCGTCTCTGCTTTCACTAGGTCAGCTACGTCATAAGTAAAACTCTGCGTGTTTCCAACGTGCACGAAACCGAGCCCAGGCGTCATTCCCAGTGCATTGATTACAGCTGTAACTGTTCCGTATAGGCATGCATTCGCTGCTGACAGTGCGCGGTTAATGTCGTCCCCAGCGTCGAACGCCGTGGGGTCGAAGTCACGCCTATCCCACTCAACACCGGTCCGAGCGGACTCATTGCGGTAAAGCGCACGGACTCGAGCTCCTTCGCGCCCCCGCAACTGCTGCATCGTAAGTCCAGATACGTCTTCACCGGGAAACCGCAACTCATACATTTGCCTCGCGACACGCAAACGTTCTGACTGGTTTGAAAACGCTCGAGCTTGAGCTTCAAGCATCCGCGATGATCGGGCAAGGGGCCGGCCGGTGGCATAGCATCGGACCGCCCCTTCCCCAATCCACGCAACGGTGACACCGCAGCTACCTAGCAACGCCACGGCTGCATGGGACGCACGAACCCCGGGCCCGATCAGTAGCGCCCCCACCATTGCAGCTGGAATGTGTACGGTGCCTTGCTGATCTGTTGCCGTAATTGCGTTCGAGTCACGATGTAAGACACACCGCTCGACATACACAAACGACAGCCGATCACGAACTCTGCCTAGCTCCTTTACAGAAGGCGGAACGATCTCAGCCATTGCTACACGCGAGCCAATGTCATAAGACCGCATCCGTACGCTTTAGCTCTCCCCATTCCGTGACAAAGTGCGTGCCTTAACTGTTCGGCATCAGTTACCTCAAGAAGACCCTCGAACGTCGCCACCCGATGCACAACGCGGTCACGGCCTGCATGGCTGTTCTTCCGGTTGAACCGCAGTTCTTCACGACGCACAATGTTCACATTTGCTGGGATTCCGTTCAGCGAAGACTCTTCTCCCACCGCTGTGTTCTGATCATCATGGGTAGAATTTGCGATTCGAAAACCCCACCCTTCTACGCGGTCGAGAAACCACTGCATTTGGTGTTTCGCTGAAACATGCGGAACCTTGTGGCGTCTGCCCTGCTCGTCCTTGATCGCTTTCACCGGATTCAATGTCACTTTGAAAGCAAACTCCTGACCACGCGTCAGACTGTCAAGGAGCCGGACGTAATCCGTAGTCTGGGCAGGGGCTGAAGGCCACCCAACTTGCTCCACAATGTGGTCGAGCCTGGGCAGTACAGGGGTAACTAAATACAGTGCTGTCTCGGTGTCATTGCGGTCAATTCTCCACAAGATTCGACCATCGTCAGAGCTTTGCAAGTGCGGTGGGACCGCCTTTGTCGCCATCCCGTGAGTGATATGTGGATCGGCCAGCATAGCGCGACTCTTCCGCAGCTCAGGATTAATCAGTACTTTGCTGAAATACATCACGCCTCCTGCACTGTCTGGAAAAACGGATCTGCGTACTTCACGCCTACGTCGTTGCGTACGAGCACTGGCTCCGGTCGCACCACTATTCGCGCGTCATACTTGCGATGGCGCGGATCAAAACTCACTGGAACGTCGTAGACTGACTCACCGATTTCACCTGGACGAGCATCACGAGCAATCGGCAATCGCACCTCTGTAGGAGCATTCTTGCGGTACTGCTCAGAGGCTTGCCACGGAGCGGCGGAAAGGTCACGTAAGACCTCCTCGGCATCACCCTTATCTACAAGGCCGCCTACCAGGTTCAGAGGCGCGGGGCATGAACGCCGTCCCATATAGAGCGGAAACTTGGGCTCTCTGAGTGCATCTGACAGGCCGGCTACGAGCTCGTCGTTACCCGTAACAGTGGCCACATAAGCGGCATCAGACCGGTAGTGACGCCACGAAAGGTTCGAGCTCTGGGAGCGCGGAGCGCGTGCAGTGTGGAAGTCTTCGACTAGCTCACCTGGCATGTCGACTCGCACTGCCAAAGAAAGTGCTGCCAAGTCGTCAAGAGATGCTTCACGAGGTCGTCCTTGCGCTGCTGCCAGCAGTCCAAGCACGCCTGATTTGCTGGGCTCTGTTTGCGTCGAGCGTCGACTAAACCGTGATCCCACCCCCCACGACTGCAGTGGACCACTGAGGTTGAGTACAAGAGTTTTCATCTTACTCACCAGCGCGGTCGTTAAGTACCTCAGCAACCGTTTGCGAAATGTCAGCGATGAGCGCTTCAAAGTTCGTTGACTCGCCGAGGTCGTTCAAGCTTTCGTTGGTTGCGTCAGGGGCGATGTACCACGAGTGGCTTGGCACGTAACCGTATAGGTGTGAGACCTGCTGTGCTTCTTTGGCCATTGCACGACCAGCCTTTGTGGCGGTGCTTTCGTCTCCGTCGGGTTTGATTGCAAGTTCGAAAGCGTTGACATAACTGACCGGACGCTTCCGTACGGCTACGCTCACAACATCCGGAAGTGTGTGTGCTGCAAAGGAATTCTGGTAGCCAGTTGGCAGAGATTGGATGAAGGTGCGGGCGTACGCTTCCACTGCGCGCAGTGTCGCCTCGACGGAGCCGAGGTTGTGCACGAGCTGGTCAATATTCAACGTTGAATAACGGTAGAACGTTGACGACATCATTTCGATAGTGCCCATCATGCCTGCGCCGGTTTCTTCTTCTCGCTCACTTACATCATCGACCGCAGTAAAGAAGTCGAAGTCTGGCTGAGCTTCGGTAACCCCAATCGCGTGTGCTGTCTGGACAGCAGCATCAACGTTAAGTGAAGCGTCATCAGCGAGCATGCGGCCAAACAAGGACACGTCTACGGCATGCTCTGTGTCAATGATTTCCACAACCTCTTTTTTGCTGAATGCTTCCCCATTTTTCTTCACAATGGCATCTGCGAGGCGGTCGAGCTGGTGATTGCCGATGAATACGAGGTAACCAGTTTGTTCGGCGGTAGGAGCGCTGTCTTCGTCGTCGCTCTTCGCGCTTGGTTTGGGAACCGTTAGCTTCAACCCTGCTTTCTTGAATGCGTCGGCTGCCCGTTTCTGTGCGTCTTCCAGACTCACATCTGGGTTGAGTTTAATAACTCGGTCTGCAACCTCGGCGGCGATCTGCTTAGTGCGGATGCCCAGCTGTGAATCGTCGAGCAAGTCTTTGAAATCACGCCGTTGTGCTGATTTCAATGCTTGTGAAGAAATCCTTTGGCGCCGTTTTCCACCAAAAACGGCGCTCTTGGGTGCACCGTCTTCTCCTCGGTTGATGTTTGAAGGAGGAAGGGTTTGAAGTGCGTGAAAGTCGATAAAAGTAGTCATTTTTGAGGTACCTTTCTTTTCTTGTGTTACTTAGATTCGTTCTTTGGAGTAAAAGCGTAGGACTGGTAGAACTGTCGCCCCCATTCGCGCTGTATACCGGGCCGACTGTCTGTGCGCTGTAGGTGTACGAGGTCGTTTGCGAATCGCCCATAATCGAAACCGATGCCGTCAGTACTGAGAAGGCCGACGAGCGAGCGAAGGTGATAGCGCTGAGCATCAAATGTTGTGGCTGTGAGAACGGCATCAAACCGCCTCTTCATGGATGCCGTCCGCTGACGAACAAGCTGTCCCGTGGCCTTTGCGAACGGTATTCCTGGCACGTGCATGGGAGTGTTCTTTCCACGTTGATGCACGGCATAAAGTGTTAACGCGGTGAAAGCTGCCAGTTCGCTGTAGTTGGGTTTGTCAGATGTTCCGGTCCACCGCTCTGGTACAGCTTCCATAGTCATAAACCAGACGTGTGGATTGATACCCGGTTCTTCGTCTACGGCTTTGCGAAGTTCTGCAAGCGCACCGCGTGCGCTGGGGACTCCTGCCAGGTATTGCGCCTGTAGCTTGTAGATCTGTTCGCTGACACGTGACTGCAATGAGTCATCTTTATCTTGGTGCTGCATTCTCATCAGTCCTCATTCTTTTGTGTTAGAGGTTTTTCAACTTGTGTAAGCTCTCGGATTCTTGCGCGAATCCACAGTTCGTACCGTGCGGCATTGTGAAGTGTTTCGTTACCGTTTTCATCGGTAATAACTACTCCAATAGCTGCTCTAGGTCCGGCTGCTTCAACTGCGGCTCGGACTGTTTCAAGCGTCACTGTTCTAACAATTTCAAGCCATCGTTTGAGTGCTTCTTCGGCGTCAAAACCAAGGTTGAGGGTCGAAAGCCAGTGCGTGAACTCAGCTTCTAGTCGGGACATCCACGCCCCTAGAGGAGCTTCGAAGTCGTGGTCAGAAGAGCCACCTAAACTGTGCTCTAAACCGCGGTAGAACCACCGCAAATTGCCACGAAGTTTGAAAACGATGTCGATCGCTTCAAGAGCACTTTGACGCAGACGCTGTCCGTCGTGTGTGAGCAATCCCAGATGGATAGGAAGCGTTTCTGAGATTTCATCTGCGAACGAAGACTGTTGCGCGCCATACGTCATCCCCACTAGCCACAGTCCCACGAGTTTGCCGGCATATGCCTCACCTATCGCAGCTCCAACCTCGCCTCTCAACTGTTCAACCGCAGGCGCCACTTTGTCATTCTGCTGTTGCCCACCGCTCATCAAAGTCGCTTGTACGCCTCGCCATACTGTTAAGTCGGGGTCCAGGTCTCGCGCAAAGTAGACATCGACGCCCTTTTTCGACTTTGCTTTTGAGTAACGCTGGGCGGAGTAGGGCTCACCAAAGCAGTTTTGTGGATTAATACGGTCACCATTTGCGATGAGTACCTCATTCACTGTGGTGCCGTCTGCCGACAGAAAGAGGCGAATGCGACGCTGTTGCCACGTGAGAATATCTACAACCCCGTTAGGCTCAGTGAAGTCCGCCAATGTGCGCGGGTGTGCAGTATCTGGTTCTCTTTCCCACGGTGCTAAATCTTGCGCAATCGCGGATGTGCCATCGGGGAAAATTGCCCTAACTGGCAGGTTGAGAAGTAAAAGGTCTTTGAGCGTAGCTCCGGTAAGTACGGTATGACCTAGATTCCCTGCCCATCCGGGGCCAATTGGGTAACCTTTTCCACCCTTAATCCGTGGGTCGCCTTCGACGCCTGTCTTGATTCCAGAAAAGTCATAAGCTTGTCGGTGCACTAACAAACGTGCTGCTAAATCAAGGGGGAGCTGGTTGGCGGTTTCGCGTGTTTGAGTGGAAAAAAGAGAAGGACCAGCGTCGGGCACGAGCTCTGCTGCTGACTTGTACTCGCCCTTTTTCGTGTGGAGATCAGCCACTTGGAAGAACGGGGTGACTGGCGAAATCAGCCAGAACCTGTCTCGGTGTTCCTCTAGGTACGCGCAAACTTCGTCACCCATTTCGGCGTCGTCGGAGACCGCCTCCCACAGTTCTTTTTCGGAAAGGTCTGCCCATGCGTCGAACTGCCGGATCGTCTGAATACAGATGGTCATGAGAAGACGGAAAATAGCGACGTTTTGAGTCGGCGTCTCTCCGTCGAACGTCGCGAGCTTGTCCCACCTCTTAAATAATTCTTTGAGGCCCACGACCTCGGCGTCTCCGTGCAGGGTTCTCACTTTTATCCATGGCTCATCCAGCAGGTTAAATGTCGGTTTCATGAAAGATCGCCTCCGCAGTCGTAGGGATAGTCGAGGTGTTCGTCATAGAAATCTCCTTCGGGTGCTCGCGTTACAAAATCAAACTCATTAACGTGATCAGGTTGGACGAATCCAGTAGCAGGTAGATAAAAGAAGTTTCGGCCCAAGAGTTGTCCGCTGAAATCATGTCCGACGCGCAGCAATAGCTGGCCTCTCAGACGAAAATCGTCTTGCCACGCGGCAACGCCTTGTGCCTCTAATTCGTCAATCGCAGGATCAATAGACCACTCGGGCACTAGCCAGTGCGGAATCTTGACTACTGATTCGGCGAGCAGACGGGAAATTTTCCGAGGTGGCAGTTGGGTTTCGCTTAGTGGCACCAGTTCTGTTTCGTTGTCGAGTAGCCATGGCAACGGGTAAATGTATCCGTCGTTTTCCCAAAGCAGGATTGCTTCCAGCGTAGGCTGGATATCGCGCACACTTGCGACGGCTTTACGTTGATCTCGATCAGCATCGAGCTTGCTAGCAGAGCCAAGCGCTTGTGTCAGATCAGCTCCAGCTTTCCGCGGAGTCGGCATCTGAAACTTTTCCGCGCGTACTCGTGCTTCCTTCTTATCGTGGTCGTAGGCTTTCTTGGCCTCTTCAAAACGAGTGGCCCACACTTCTGGAATGTCTGGTGTATGCGTATAGACGGCTTCAATTTTCGGATAAAGGTCGTGCCTAATGCACCAAGGGGAACCGTTAACGTGAGTACGCAGAACAGCAGCTGTGGCGAGGAGCAAGTACTGCCCATAAATTTTCTGTGCACCTGATTCGAATTCTGGAACGGTGGCAGACGAAATTCCATCGCGGTCGAGTCCTCGCACTAGCATTTCGGGTTCTCGCAAGGTCAGGGGCCGGTCGTGCGCAGGTCTCCCATGACGATGGAGTCGTCCAGCACGTTGGGCCAACAGGTCAACCGGCGCGAAGTCTGAAACTAGCAGGTCGAAGTCGACGTCAAGAGACTGCTCTAACACCTGTGTGCCAACCACAAGGCGCCGGAAAGGCCGTTGAGTTTGTGCGTCAGAAGGTTGCCTGCGCCCATTTTTACCGAGGTCGTTTACAAGTTGGCGTTCAAGGCTCGATCTTTCGGCGATGGTAAGTTGCGAATGAAGCAATACGACATCTTCGCCGTATTCCTTCCTGAGCGCAGAGAACGCTTGTTGTGCCCTAGAGACGGTGTTGCATACAACTCCCACAACCCCTCCGTCCCTTAGCCGGGTGGAAAGCGCGGACTGCAAATCCTCCAATGAGTCTTCAAGAGTCGTCAGGCGTACCTCTCTGGACTTCTTTTCAGCCTCGACGGGCATACGTTTTGTGCCAGCCTGTGAGGTGACGGAAACTGATGGGAAAGTGAACGTTTCAGTCGGTTGGGGCAGTTCAACCTTTCGTTTCACCCGCTTGCCCTGCGTGGGCTTTTTCTGCTCGACTCCCTCCGTATAAGCTTTCTCAAATTCAGACTGAACCGACGACGCGAGGGTCGCAGACAACAAGATGACGCTGGTTCCGTGAGCTGCGAGCCATGTGAGGGTTTTCTCCAGGTACGAGCGGGTGTAGTGGTCATACGAGTGAACCTCGTCAATGATGACGATTTTCCCCGCAAGTCCAAAATGCCTGAGCGCGACGTACCTGCTTTGGAGCGCCAGCATGAGGACTTGATCTACCGTCGAAACAGTAAATTCAGAAAGTAGCCCTTTACGCCCGCTGAACCATTGATGGGCAATCACTTCATCATGGTCGGTCCCGTCACTAATCGCACGTGTGCGATGGATGAGCGACTCAAACTCAGGACTCAAATGCGCGTTTGAGTGCATGAGGCGAAGAGAATGTGGTGACTCTTGATCCAGCGACTCCACCCAGTGAGTAATGCGGGGCAACATTGCATTTGAGGTCACTTGGCTAGGCAAAGCGAAGGCAGTTCCACCTGCGCCCGTATGCCCCGCTGAAATTTCGGCTGCGAGTAGCGCGGCCTCAGTCTTCCCTCGCCCCATTTCGTCGCAAATGATGAATAGAGTGGGCCCCGTTTGTTCCATAGCTGCTTCAACTGCGACCTGCTGACACTCACGCAGATGAGAGCCTTGGGGCCACCCAAACCGTCGTTCAAATGGTGGCACGGCGTCGCGTTTTGCTCTCCACGGAGGTGTAAGAGCAAGCTGTTCCAAAGCATCGCTTGCGCGTGACTGGTCGGATGTGTGGCGCCCACTTTCGGTAAGTTCGAACAGTTCTTGGTTCGACGCGATCCAGTCTGCAATGCTTACGAGCCCGGCCAAAAGCATCTGGTCGGTGATGTCTAGACCGCCTTGGTTCAGAACCTGTGCAAGCGCCGAAGTTGCCTGTGTGCGTTCGAGGATGTCCTCGACGAGTTCGCTCCATGCGTGTGCCCATACGGGGCCATGACGGTCAAGGTACTGGTTAACGGTAGTTAGACGTTCACCACCTAATGGGCCGTCATGCATGGGTAGTTCGCTGGGGCGGCCATGATGAGCGCCAGCCGCCGAGGTGAGAGTGCAGATCGCTGTGTACTCAGCCTCAGGGAATATGCGGGCGAGCTCTCGTCTGAGAATGGCGTCAGAGGCCAAACTGTGTGGCGGTTTAAAGGCAGGGTTCACAAAAGGGGTGAAACTGTCGTGTGACATAGCGCGCCGAGCTTGATTCGCCAACCACTCCAGTTCGGGGACGTCCGCAATTTGATCCGTAAACGTTTTTGTCGCTTTACCGGCATCATGCGTTCCCGTGAGAAATCCGATCAGGGACGTAAGTTGTTTTTGAGTGAGTCGGTTTTTCCGGCAAAGGCGCTCACGTACTGACTCCGGAATCCAAGAAGCAGAAAGGGTCATACCTACATCTGCGCTGTCACGCAAATGCTGTGGAACCGAAAGCCAAAGAGACTCGCGCAGGTGTGCGAATGACGGGTCAGCACTATTGAAGGTCTTAGCCCAAAGCAAAAGCGCTGGACTCGTAGGGGATAGTGCCACATCTGCCTCCGGTTGCTTCGTTTCCGGGATGTTTAGAATCATCGTACACCAAACATTGATATTGGACTTCGTCAAACACTAAAGAGTTAAAAAATAATTTAGTTCGAGGTTACCGCATGACTTGAACCGGAAACGAAATGCGAACGGGCGCCTTGAAAGTAGGCGCCCGTATCCCCACAGAGGTGGGGAGTAGATCGTCTTTGGTACTTCTTCAAAAACGAAAGATGGCTCATGCCACGTGCGCGGCAAAAGAAACGCGTGGTTCCATATATTCAGTAGCCATGCTTCCCCAGCGTCTCAAACGTTCTTTGCTCAACACAAGTAGAGTTACACCCGTGAATACTTCCATGACTCAGCCACGCTCCAATGACGGAAGCCATGGCAACGAGATCTCGGCGCAGACCATCCGCGAACAAGTCGACCGGGCCCTAACCGCGGCTGCGAACAACGACGGCGTCATCCCCATCGTCACCGCAGGTGACCCCGTTTTGCGCACCACCACCGCGCGCTTTGACGGCCAGATCGACGACGCGACCCTGCTGGAACTGCTCACCGCCATGCGCACCACCATGCTCGCAGCCCCCGGCGTGGGACTCGCTGCCCCACAAATCGGCATCAGCCTCAGACTCGCCGTGTGCGAAGACCCGGGCACCACCTCGGCCGAACATGCGACAGCCCGCGAACGCACACCCCTGCCATTCACCGCACTCATCAACCCCACCTACAAGCCCGCCACCGACCAACTCGTCGCCTTCTACGAAGGGTGCCTCTCCATCCCCGGCTACCAAGCCGTCGTGGCGCGCCCGCGCACCATCGCCCTGACCGCACACGACCACGAAGGCGCCACCATCACCAAGGACATCACCGGCTGGGCCGCGCGCATCATCGCACACGAAACCGACCACCTCGACGGCATCCTCTACCTGGACAAAGCCGAAATGCGCTCCCTGGCCACCGACGAACAAGTCGCGCGCTGGTGGAACCAACCCACCACACAACAGGCAGCTGCCGCTCTGGGCTTCGAACTGCCCGCCCCACCGGCCCTGTAAACCACCAGCCCGCCAGCCCTCCACGCCGCCCCACAAACTCAAGGACACTCCATGACCACATACATTCCCGACGACGTTCCGCCGTCGCGCGCACTTGACCGCGTCCTCGACATCGCCAACGCGGGGCTGTCCGCGGTCCGCTCACATCACGTGCCCGCCAAATACCAGCCCGCGCTGCGGCTAGGCACGTCACTGGCTACAGGGCTCGTGGCAGCCGGTTACGTGCTCAACACCCGGGACATCTGCCGCACCTCCGCTGGCACCATCGCAGGTCTTGGCGCAGCCACGGCCGCCCTCACCTACGCCACCTGGGGGCTCTCCGACCGCGTTGACAAGGCTGTGGACCGGCGCCTGCGCGCGTGGGGTATCCCCGCTCCCGAGGTGGCAACCGGCCTGGCAGCGTTCATCGCCTTGCGAGCGTTTTCGGCGTGGGATGAACGGCAAGAAAGCGACTTCGAATGGATGGCGGTCGCTGGCGAGGGCTACGAACGTGACTTGCCCAGTGACCTCCGCGACTTTCTCACCGGTTTTGCGCACCCTGAACTCAACCTCACTCCGGGTGCGGCCCAGGCGCTTGCCACTCAGGTCCAGGTCTTGCGTGCGACCATCTATGTCCCGTCGGACCAGGACTTTTCAAACTTCCTCGACGACTGTTACCTTGAACTCACACTTCCAGCAGATGCAGACGTCAGCTTGATTACCCCGCGAACACACACTTACCCCGTTTACGCCCGCGCTACTTTCAACGGTGTTGAACACCGCCTGAACCTTGAGGTGCGCGAAGGCTACGCATCCGAGTTGCAGCTTGCTGAATTTGACGAAGAGTCGCCTACGCTGTCCGAGTGGATTACCGCATACCGCGCCGGCGCAGTTGAGTTCATCAGCGAGTTCGAAGAGGAGACCGCCCAGTGACCCACGATCATTACCGCACCATCACCTTGGCGAACGGGTGTTTCTGGTGCTTCGACGCCGTGGTGCGCCGCGCACGTGGCGTCATCGACGCGGTGTCCGGGTACACCGGTGGCCACGTGGACAACCCCACCTACCGCCAAGTCTGCGCTGGTACCACCGGTCACGCTGAAGCCGTCGCTGTCACCTACGACCCAGACATCATTCCCGAACACGTCATCCTTGGCATGTTCTTCACCACCCACGACCCCACCAGCCTCAACCGCCAAGGCCACGACGTGGGCACCCAGTACCGGTCCGCCATGTTCTACCAGGACCGGGACCAAAAGGAACGCTTCCAGCACGCCATCGACCAGGCCCAGCAGTTCTACGACCGCCCAATCGTGACCACACTCGAACCACTGAGCACGTTCTTCCCCGCAGACTACATGCACCAGGACTTCTATAGTCGTAACCCCAGCAACGGGTACTGCTCATTCGTCATCGACCCCAAACTGGCGCAGGCACGCCAACAGTGGGCAGACTGGATCCAATGACACAAAAGCAACCCAAAACCGCCATCCCAGCCGACATCTGGGTCATGGTCATCGCCGCGTTCATCGTGGCTATTGGTTACGGAATCATCGCGCCGGTCTTGCCGCAGTTCGCAAGCTCGTTCAACGTTGGCGAAACCGCCGCCGCGGTTGTTGTCAGCGCGTTCGCATTCTTCCGCTTAGTGTCCGCCCCAGCAGGCGGCTCCCTAGTAAACCGCCTGGGCGAACGCCCCATCTACGTCACCGGCCTGCTCATCGTGGCCGCATCAACCTACGCCGTAGCGTTCGCCCAGACCTACTGGCAACTCCTCATCTTCCGTGGCCTAGGTGGCTTGGGCTCCACCATGTTCACGGTGTCGGCCATGGCTATCATCGTGAAACTCGCCCCACCTCACGCCCGCGCCCGAGCCACCGGCCTCTACGCCACCTCATTCCTTATCGGCAACATCGCCGGGCCCATCGTGGGTGGTCTGCTTGCCGGATTTGGGCTCAAGGTTCCCTTCATCATTTATGGCACCGGACTGGTGATTGCCGCCGCCGTCGTCCACGTGAAGCTGGCAAGCTCCACCCGGGTTGCCCGCGCCGAGGTGCGCGCCACCGTATCCCCAGGCGACACCTCCCAGCGTGACACCTCCAGTGCCACCCTGGCGCCCATGCGCGTGCGTGAAGCGTGGCAGGTGCCGGCCTACCGTGCCGCCCTCCTTGGTGCCACAGTGTCCGGGTGGTCGGCCATGGGGATCCGCGTCGCGATCTACCCGCTGTTCGCCCTGAGCGTTCTCAAGGTGGGCCCCGAAGCCGCCGGGCTGGCTCTCACATTCTTCGCACTGGGCAACGCAATCGCCATCAACGCCTCGTCCCGATTCGCCGACACCTACGGCCGCGTCCCATTTGTATCCGCCGGTTTCGCTGTCATGGGAATTGCCACCCTGCTCTTAGGAGTCTGGCCCAACCTGCCCATGTTCCTTGCCTTGTCTACCGTTGCCGGTATGGGCGCAGGACTCATTATGCCCGCGCAGCAAGCCGCAATTGCCGATGTCGTCGGCAGTGAGCGCCCCTCTGGAAAAGTGCTTTCACGTTTCCAAATGGCCATGGACTTCGGCTCGATCGTGGGCCCAATCGCCACCGCTGCACTCGCCCAGAACGTGTCCTACGCGGTGGCATTCGCCGTTGCCGGCGCGTTCTGTCTACTGGCAAGTGTGGTGTGGCTGTGTACGCCCGAACCCATGAACAAGCCGTCCCGCAACAAGCGGTAGCGCAGAAATGCAGACAACCTGATGTGAAGTGTGGGGAAAACCGCACCATGTGACGCCCGCCCCAAACATAGGATTGAGCTGAAGCCCAGATCTGAAAGAGGAACTTGTGAAACATCTTGTGAGACTGAGCTTGCGAAACCGCTCGCTCATTGCGCTTGTCACTGTCGTCGCCATCATCTTTGGAACCATCGCCACGTTCAGTCTCAAGAAGGAACTTTTCCCTTCCTTTAACGTGCCGCAGGCGCTTGTGCTCAGTCAGTACCCTGGCGCCGCCCCCGAGGCGGTCGAACGGGAAGTGACGGACCCTCTGGAGTCCGCTCTGGCTGGCGTGCAGTCGGTGGACGAGGTGTCCTCGTCATCGTCCACGGGAAACAGCCAGATCACGGTCGAAACGAAGTACGGTACCTCCTCGGACGACGTCGTTCGCGAGCTCCAGCGTGCCGTTTCGCAAGTCGAAAGCGAACTTCCCGACGGCGTGACCCCCACCGTGGTCGCCGGGTCAGTTGATGACTTCCCAGTCCTCGTCATGTCCGTGTCCGGTGACGACGTTGAAAAGCTGTCGAAGGACCTCGAGGACATCGCTGTCCCAGAGATCAAGAAGATTGACGGTGTTCGCGACGCCTCCGTTTCGGGCCAAAAGCAAAAACAAGTTGAGATCCGCGTCAAGTCAAAACAGATGAAAGACAAGGGCGTTCAGCTGGATGAACTCGCCCAGATCCTCAAAACCAATGGTGTTCCGGTTTCTGCCGGTGAGCTCAAGGCATCGAACGGCGCCGCGCCCGTTGAAGTGGGAAAGCGTCTCACCAGCGTTGAAGACATTAAGAACCTCTACGTCACGGGTGAAATGAACGGCAAGCCAAAGCCCATCAAGGTCCGCGATGTCGCCGACATTGAACTCAAGGACGAACCCACCACGTCGATCTCTCGATCAAACGGTAAAGACGCTCTGACGCTTCAAGTGCTCAAGAAACCGGACGCCAACACGGTAGACGTGGCTGAAGGCGTTCAAGACGCTTTGCCTGAGCTGGAAACGAAGATCGGCAACAATGTCGAGTTCACCACGGTCTTCGACCAGTCGCCGTTCATCAACCAGTCCATCGAAGACCTGGTGCGCGAAGGTGGCCTGGGCCTGATCTTCGCCGTCCTGGTCATCCTGGTGTTCCTGCTGTCATTCCGCGCAACCGCAATTACAGCGATCTCCATTCCGCTGTCCTTGCTGGTCACCATGATCGCGATCTGGCGCACCGGCTACTCGCTGAACATGCTCACGCTGGCAGCACTGACCATGTCGATCGGTCGTGTTGTGGATGACTCGATCGTGGTCATTGAATCTATCCGCCGTCGCCAAACCTTGGGTGGTACAAAGTTCGCGAACATCTACGCCGCCGTATCCGAGGTCGCCGGCGCCATCACCTCGTCCACCCTGACCACGGTCGCGGTGTTCATTCCGCTCGCGTTCATCACAGGACAGACAGGTGAGCTGTTCCGCCCATTCGCCCTCACCACCTCGATCGCGCTCTTGTCCTCGCTGCTGGTGTCGCTCACCATCGTTCCGGTGCTGGCGTACTGGTTCCTGCGTGCGCGTGAATCTCGCGTCAAGCTCACCCGCTCGGACAAGAAGGAAATCCGTTCCCTGCGCAAGGAAAACCTCAAGCAGTGGAAGCAGGAACGCAAAGAAGGCCGCAAGCGTGCGCGCGCCGGGGGAACCGGGCCGCGCAGGGCCACCTCGGAGATGCCAATGGTTGGCAAGACCGCTGCCTCAGTGCTGGGTGAAGATGAAGGTTCCGCCGCCGAGGTCGACGAACTTGCCGGCCTCAAGTCACCTGTGACTCGCCTCCAGAAGACCTACACACCCATAGTGGGTTGGGCTACCCGTCACCCTGTTATCACGATTGTGGTCAGTGTGGTCCTGCTCGTTGGAACCTTAGCCATGACTCCGCTGCTCAAGACCGAATTCTTGGGTGACACCGGTGAAGACACCGTTCAAGCTCAGCAGACCTTTGAGCCCGGCGTTGGTCTAGAGGAAGCCGGCAAACAGGCAGAAAGAGTCGAAGAAGTGCTTTCGAAGACGCCTGGTGTGGAGTCCTACCAGTTCTCCATCGGTGACGCAGGTCTGTCGTTCGGTAGTGACGGAGGCGGACTTTCTGGAGACTACTTCATCAACCTCGAAACGGGGGCAAACACCTCGGAGGTATCTGCCGACATCCAAAAGCGCTTCGACGAACTTGACGGTGTAGGCGAACTCGAAGTCAGGTCCTCCGACGCAGGACCCGGTGGGGACTCGATCAACCTGACACTCACCTCGAACGACTCGAAAGCTCTGGAAGACGGTGTCAAGAAACTGACGGAAGAGCTTAAGGACGTCGACGGCGTGCAAACCGTCACCAACGACCTGCAAGCCGTGCAGCCGATTGTTCAGGTCACTGTCGATGCGAAGAAGGCTCAAGAAAAGGGCCTAACCGAAGCTCAAGTAGGCGAATTCGTACAGCGCGCAGTGGAAGGTCAGGACATCGGTGACCTCATCATCGACTCGTCAACACGAAGCGTGAAACTGATCGACGGATCCGCCGACACCGTCAAGAAGTTGGAAGACCTCAAGATTCCATACACGGAGCAGACGGTTCAGGCTTCTCCAGTTCCGGGAATGCCTGGAACGCCAACGACGGAAAACAAGAAGATCAAACTGTCCAAGATCGCAAAGGTCGAAGAAGTTAAAACTGCTCCAGTGATTCGCCACTCTGGTGGACTGCGATCCGCACAAGTAAGCGTCACACCTTCGGGCGATAACCTGGGTCAGGTTGTTCAAAACGTCAACCAAAAAGTCGACGAAACCGAACTGCCTAGTGGCGTCACGCAGGACACGTCTGGAGTGGGTGCCGAACAGGCCGATGCGTTCAAACAGATGGGTCTGGCCATGCTGGCCGCGATCCTGATCGTGTTCGTGATCCTGGTCGCCACGTTTAAGAGTCTGATCCAGCCACTCATCCTTCTGGTGTCGATCCCATTTGCCGCCACCGGATCAATTGGACTCCTGCTGCTGACAGACACCCCACTGGGACTGGCCTCGTTGATTGGTCTGCTCATGCTGATCGGTGTAGTAGTCACTAACGCGATCGTGCTGATCGACCTCATCAACCACTTCCGTGCCCACGGTGTGGACCTGCGTACCGCGGTTATCAACGGTGCTCGATTGAGGTACCGACCCATCATCATGACCGCAGCCGCAACGATCTTCGCGCTGATTCCGATGGCACTTGGTCTCACCGGCGGTGGAGGCGTGTTCATCTCCAAGCCACTGGCCATTGTGGTGATCGGTGGACTTGTGAGCTCAACCCTGCTGACTCTGATCCTGGTGCCCGTGCTGTACCAGCTGATCGAAGGCTTCAAGGAACGTCGACGCGAAAAGAAGATCATCAAGGAAATGGCCCGGTCCAGCGTGATCGACAAGGCCGAAGCACGTAGTGAAAGCTGACCGTTCCCGCTGGGGAACTGAACTCGCGCTGATCGCGGCTGTCTCACTGGGACAGTCCGCGATCTACGCGATTGTGCGGTTAGTCGACATCACCACCCGAGGTCCCATCTCTGACGCACAGGCCAAACTCAACACTTCGGAGTCCACCCGCCCGTTCTTTGACCTGGTGTACCAGCTACTAGGAATCGGGTTTGCGGTGGTGCCGGTGGTCTTTGCGTTGTGGCTCATGAACCGCGACCGGGACACCGCCCCATCCACCCCGTCACTGCGGGCGCGCATGGGGTGGCCCGGCAGTTCACGCGACTGGCTGGCTCAAACCCTGTGGGGTGCGGGCCTGTTTGTGGTGATCGGGGTGGGCACTCTGGGTGTCTACTTCCTGGGCCGCACCCTGGGGATCACAGCAGAGATCAAGCCCAGCAACTTAGGCGCGTACTGGTGGACCGTTCCCGTGCTCATCCTGCACGCCATCAAGAACGGGGTATTAGAAGAGGTCCTGCTTCTGGGCTACGCAACCGACCGTCTACAGAAAATGCGTGTGGGCCCTTGGGTGGCAATTATTAGCCTGGCACTGTTCCGAGGTTCCTATCACCTGTACCAGGGGATCGGACCCTTTGTGGGCAACGTGCTAATGGGCCTGCTTTTTGGATACCTGTTCTTCTTTGGCCCACGATCCACCCGCGGAACCGTGATGCCTTATGTGTGGGCGCACACGTTCATCGACGCGGTGGGCTTCATCGCACCTGGAATTCTGCAGGCTGTAGACGCGTAAAACGCCTCGCTTTAAACGGCGCTGGCCTTAAACAACAACCTCGCCCTGCGGTGTGGTGAACGTGACCGAAATGAGTCCAGGCGCAGCATTGGGAGCCGTCCAGTCGATCCCAATTTCTGGAATTGGCTTAGGGTCGTCGGTACCCAACCAGTCACGCACCCTGTCGCGGTTGCCCGCAATCTGCAAGGACTTGATCGCAACGTCGCTACTGGGTGCCTTCCAGTGCGCCGGGTGGTCAGCTGTAGGGGACAGCCAGTGAATGAAGTACGGCAACTGAGGGTCTGCCATGAGCCCCTTGACGCCGATCTGCTTCCACTCGAGTTCCGGCCCGCCCACGGCCTGACGGTTACCGTCAACAGCCTTGCGACCCAACCGATCTTCCACGCTTGCCAAGTCGTCGGTGCGGACACACCAACCCATCCAGCCACCACCCAGTTCAGACCGTGCTCGCACAGCCTGCCCGTACGGGGTTGCTAGAGCCGCTGGGTGCTCAAGAGCTTCCACCACTTCAACGTAGTGCCCACCTGTGAGCGGGAAAATGAGATTACGAGTTCCGAACCGTGGATGCACTCCACCGTCGTAAAAGGACAATCCAAGTTTCTCAGCCAAACGTTCTGCCGTTGCCTGATATCCGTCTGACTGTGCCGCAAACGAAAGATGATCCAAGTGCATGTGTGTACTGTGACACACGGCATTTGGATCATCTTGTTAGGTCACCCTAACTATGAGACTGTCTGCTGGCGCTCCGCGTGAGTGAAGCGCGAACCTTTAGCTTAGTGACCTTCGGACTTGAAGCGTTCGATCGATTCGTTCACGATGCGCTCGGCCTCTTCACGGCCAGCCCATTCGGATCCCTTGACGTACTTGCCTGGCTCCAGGTCCTTGTAGTGAACGAAGAAGTGCTCAATCGCGTCGAGCTGGAACTTCGAAATGTCCTTCACGTCAGTGATGTCTTCGAAGCGTGGGTCGTCGGCGAGAACAGCCAAAACCTTGTCGTCGCCACCAGCTTCGTCAACCATCTTGAAAACGCCAATGGGGCGAGCGTCGAGCTGGCAACCAGGGAACACCGATTCGTGGAGCAGAACCAGAACGTCAAGTGGGTCACCGTCTTCACCCAAGGTGTCTTCGAAGTACCCGTAGTCCGTGGGGTAAGCCATCGAGGTAAACAGGTAACGGTCCAGCTTGACCCGTCCGGTTTCGTGGTCCACTTCGTACTTGTTGCGCGAACCGGCAGGAATTTCGATTGTGGCCAAAAGCTCCATGAATGCTCCATTTCTGGCTAGTAGGCATGCGCGAAAACGCGCCTGAGAGGTACCTCCCTTAGCATAGAGAATAATAAGCGGAGTGTACTGGTGAAAGCACCACCCCTCACCCACAATCCCAAATGGAAGAGTATGTCCAGTCGAAAAGCCCGTCGTCACCAAGCGCGCAAGCGCAGAGCAGGTCTGATGTTCACAAGCGCCGGAGTGGTCGTCGCGCTCGCCGGTTACCTAGCCCTTGACGTGGCGGACATCGCTCCCGGTTTCCTCACCACCAAACCACCCATCGAAGTGCAAGCGCTTCCGCAACCCGGACCCGAATCGCACAGCTCGGTGGACATGCCGGCGCTTGCCGACGACGCGCCCGTACCGCATGACCTGCGTCAGCGGCTCGACCCCATCTTTGGCTCTGCAAAGGACCCCTCAAAGTTCTCCGCTGAAGTCCGTGACGCCAAAACGGGCGACACGCTCTATGACAAGGACGCCAACCGGGCCAGGACCCCTGCCTCGGTCACAAAAGTCCTCACCGCCACCGCAGCCCTGGATGCGCTGGGGCCCTCCACGCGGTTCACAACGGAAGCCCTCCTCGATGGCGACACCCTGTTCCTCAAGGGCGGGGGAGACGTCCTTCTTGGAGCCGGCGAATCCGACCCTAACTCCATCATCGGACACGCGGGGTTGGGCACTTTGGCGGAAAGCACCTCGGCGTTCTTAAAGGACCGAGGTCGCACCTCCGTGACGTTGCGCGCGGACGTCTCCCGGTATGAGGGCCCGGACTTCCGCAAGAAATGGGACCGCGCAGACATTGGCAACGGCTATATTTCTCCCGTCAAACCACTCATGGTGGACGCCGGGTTGGTGAAGCGCGCGCGGTTTTCTTCGCGCGAACAGGACCCTGTGAACCGTGCCGTCAAGGACTTTGAGAAGGCCCTCAAGGACCGCGGGATCGACGTGAAGGTGGAAAAGCCCCAAGCAGCGCCGGAGTCGGCGGAAAAGGCTGCCCAGGTGGAATCGGCCCCGGTCAGCAGCGTGATTCGGTACATGCTGTTGCACTCCGACAACGTGGTTGCCGAAAACTTGGGCATCGAAGTGGCCGTCAAGCGTGGAGACAAGCCAGGGCTTGAGGCCTCCCCGCAAGCTGTGCTCAACCAGCTCAAGGACATGAAACTCGACACCGCGTCGATCACCCTGGGTGACACGTCGGGGCTCAACTACGACAACCGAATTTCGCCCAACGAACTCACCCAGATCATCACCAGCGTTGCCCAGCGTGAAGACCTGGCCGAACTCCTCCCCAACATGCCAGTTGGGGGTCTGTCCGGAACGCTCATCAAGCGGTACAACGACCCAGAAACCGAGCCAGCGGCAGGAGTCGTCAGCGCCAAGACTGGAACGCTGGCCACCGTCACCAGCCTGTCAGGTGTGGTCACCACCAAAGACGGTCGCCTCCTCACCTTCACCATCATGGCCGACGGCCTTGAACGCGGCAGCTCCAACGAGGCGCGCAAAGTTGTAGACCGGGCTGTGACCGCACTAGCCGAATGCGGGTGTACCGGATGAACGAAAAACCTTTTCATGTGCCCACAATCGTGCGCACCGGACGTGAACTCACAGCCCCGGGCCCCATTCCAGACGCCCACACCGCACGCACTCTGGTGCAGGATCTACGCGAAGCGGCGGACACCTCGGTCGATTTGGTCCTACGCACGGTGAACCTGCCACGGGAGTGGGAGGACAGCGTCCGCAACACCGTCACCGGCGACACCGTTCTAGTGGTCGACCGCGTGGGGTGGCTCACCGCTAACGCGCAGACATTCGCCGAGCTGGGCGCCAGCCTGATGACCCCACCCAAACCGTCAATGTTTCGCATCAACCCGGTCGTGCGCGTCGGCTCCGCGCAACTGGGCACAGTGCTCGCCGTTCTTGCCGGGCGCGTGTTGGGTCAGTTCGACCCGCTGGGCTCCCACCGGCGACTCATGCTGGTGGCACCAAACGTACTGGAAGCCGAAAAGCGCCTCGAAGTCGACCCCCGCGACTTCCGCCTGTGGGTCACCTTGCACGAAACAACCCACCGCGTGCAGTTCGCCATGGCCCCGTGGCTGCGCGACTACATGATCGAGCGGGTGAGCGTCCTGGTGCGTAAGTCCACACAGGATGAAAATTGGATCGAAGCACTCAAAGGCGGATCCCTGCTCGACGCCATCACCACCCCCGATAAACGCCAAGCAGTCAACGAAATCACCGCCGTCATGAGCGTGCTCGAAGGCCACGCGGACGTCGTCATGGACTCGTGCGGGCCCTCCGTGATCCCCACCGTCGCCAGAATCCGCCGCGCATTCGACCGCAAACGCGCCACCAGCGTCAATGGGCTCAACCGCCTGCTGGGTTTCCAAAACAAACTGGAGCAATACACCACGGGTGCTGCGTTCATCCGCGGAGTCGTGAAACACCGCGGGCACGCCGGCCTGCACCCACTGTGGCAAAGCCCGGAAAACCTGCCCACCCAGGCTGAACTCGACAACCCTGAACTGTGGCTGGAGCGTATCCGTGCCTAGACGACCCAGGCTGGACCCCGCCTCGGCGAAAATCCGCAAGGCCGTCAAAGACGCACTGGAACCCGGTCACACCTACCTCATCGCGGTATCCGGGGGAGCGGACTCCATGAGCCTGGCCGCCGCGTGCGCGTTCCTGACCCGCAAGGACTACCAGTTTGTTGCGGTCACCGTCGACCACGGGCTACAGGAAGGAAGCGCCGAGGTCGCAACCCGCACGCAGCGCGCGCTCACTGACCTGGGACTCACCGCGACTGTCGAAACAGCGGAGGTGACGGCAACCTCGGACGGCCTGGAAGCCGACGCACGCACGGCCCGATACGCGGCCCTCGACCGGGCAGCCAAAGCGCACGTCACCTCGGGGATCTTGCTGGCCCACACACAAAACGACCAGGCCGAAACCGTGCTCCTGGGACTTTTGCGGGGCTCCGGCGCGCGGTCCTTGGCCGGCATGCGGCCCCGCACCGGCCCGTACATCCGTCCCCTGCTTGGCATTACCCGGGCCGAAACCGAAGCCGCCACCACCGCCCAAAACATCCCCGTGTGGAACGACCCCATGAACTCAGACCCCAGCTTCACACGCGTGAAAGTGCGCACCCAGTTGATGCCCGCGCTCGCCGAGGTCGCAGGCCCTGGCGTGTACGCCAACCTGGCGCGCACTGCCCACCTTCTGGCTATGGACTCCGACGAACTCGAATCCCAAACGGATGCCCAAGCGCACATCCGCGGCGACACACTTGTGAGCACCGCAGCTAAGTTGCCCGCCGCGTTGCGCACGCGCGTGATCCGTGACTGGCTGTGGCAATTCTCACCCAACAACGAAGCGGGCTTCCATCACGTCACCGCCATCGATGACCTTCTGACGGGAGCGCGGGCTGGGGCGGTGTCGTGCCCTCCCGCCGCCGAGGTGGTCCGCACTCGCGCCGGCGACGTGCAGTTCCGCAGGCGTGACGGGCGAGCACCCATTTACAGGTAAGCTAAAACGAGCAGCGAAAACAAGAAAGGACGCAACGTGGATCAGCGCGACCTGGGCGATGACATCGAAGAGATCCTGGTAACCGAAACACAGATCAAACACCGACTCACTGAACTCGCAGCCGACATCGACCGGGACTACGAAGGCAAAGACCTTCTGGTAGTGGGAGTCCTCAAGGGCGCTGTCATGGTGATGGCCGATCTGGCGCGCGCTTTGCACTCGCCTGTGCGCATGGACTGGATGGCTGTATCTTCCTACGGCTCCGGCACCAAGTCCTCCGGTGTTGTCCGCATTCTTAAGGACCTAGACACTGACCTGAAGGATCAGCACGTTCTGATCGTTGAAGACATTATTGACTCTGGTCTGACTCTTTCGTGGCTTCTTGCTAACTTGAAGTCCCGTGGTGCAGCGTCAGTCGAAATCTGCACCATGTTGCGCAAACCTGAAGCACTCAAGGTTGACATTGATGTGCGTTATGTAGGCTTTGACGTTCCTAACAAATTTGTTGTGGGATACGGGCTAGACTACGCCGAGAAGTATCGCAACGTGCCATTCGTCGCAACACTCGCGCCACACGTCTACAGTTAATAGACCTACACAACAGACCCACAAGTACGTACAGAGAGAATTAATGACCGACAAGAACAACGATCTGAAGCGTCGGGACCCTAGAGGATCCGACGACAAGGATTCCAATAAGTTCGGCGTGAAGAAGCTGACGCGCGGACCCATCGTTTGGATCGTGCTGGCTATTGTCATCGTTTCTATTGGAATGCTGTGGTTGTCCGGTGGTGGCTACCAGCGCATCGACACCAAACAGGGACTCGAACTGCTCAACGGCAAGACCGTGGAGCAGATCAAGGTCGTTGACGGTGATCAGCGCGTCGACATGGTGCTGACTGAAGACTACAAAGTCGACGACCGCAACTACGGTAAACGGGTTCAGTTCTTCTACGTAGAGCCTCGTGGCGATCAGGTCATCAAGGCGATCAACGACGCGGACATCAAGAAGGGCTACACCGACGAGGTTCCTAAGCGGTCGTTCCTCACCTCTCTGCTGCTCAACGTCATTCCGTTCGTCATCATCCTGGCCATCTTCTGGTTCCTGCTTTCGCAGATGTCCGGAGGTGCCAAGGGGATCATGAACTTTGGTAAGTCCAAGGCCAAGCTGGTCAACAAAGAACACCCCGATGTCACGTTTAAAGATGTCGCCGGTGTAGACGAAGCATTGGAAGAGCTCCAAGAAATTAAGGAGTTCTTGGCTGAACCCAAGAAGTTCACGGACTTGGGAGCCAAAATCCCTAAGGGTGTCATGCTCTACGGCCCTCCCGGAACCGGTAAAACACTTCTGGCCCGCGCCGTAGCCGGAGAAGCGGGCGTACCGTTCTTCTCCATTTCTGGTTCTGACTTTGTGGAAATGTACGTGGGTGTGGGTGCCTCACGTGTTCGCGACCTGTTTGAGCAGGCAAAGAACAACTCACCCGCCATCATCTTCATCGACGAAATCGACGCAGTGGGTCGTCAGCGCGGTGCCGGAATGGGTGGCGGTAACGACGAACGCGAACAGACACTCAACCAGTTGCTGGTGGAAATGGACGGTTTCGACGCCACCACCAACGTGATCCTCATTGCGGCAACCAACCGTCCGGATGTCCTGGACCCTGCTCTGCTGCGTCCTGGACGTTTTGATCGCCAGGTCAATGTGGAAGTACCCGATATGAAGGGTCGCCAACACATCCTGGGAGTCCACGCGCGCAACAAACCGCTCGCGCCTGAAGTGGATCTGGCTCAAATCGCTAAGCGCACCCCCGGTTTCTCCGGTGCTGACTTGGCGAACGTCCTCAACGAAGCTGCCCTGCTCACGGCACGTTCGGGTCGCACGCAGATCGACAACCGTATTCTGGACGAAGCGATTGACCGTGTCATCGCCGGGCCGCAGAAGCGCACCCGTTTGATGAACGACAAGGAACGTCTGGTCACCGCCTACCACGAGGGTGGTCACGCGCTTGTGGCCGCGGCCATGAATCACACCGACCCAGTCACAAAGGTCACCATCCTTCCACGTGGCCGCGCACTCGGATACACCATGGTTCTTCCAAGCGAAGACAAGTACTCCACCACGCGCAACGAACTTTTGGACCAGCTCGCGTATGCGATGGGTGGGCGCGTGGCAGAAGAAATCGTGTTCCACGACCCCACCACGGGTGCCAGCAACGACATTGAAAAAGCCACCAGCACGGCCAAGAAGATGGTCACGCAGTACGGCATGACGCAAAGCGTTGGAATGGTCAAGATCGGTGACGTGTCCTCTGAGCCGTTCGCCGGACGCGGACCAGGAGCAGAAGCCCACGCATCCGACGAAACCTACCGCCAGATCGACTTGGAGATTCGCGCGCTCGTCGACGCGGCACACGCCGACGCCTACCGCGCGCTGAATGAAAACCGCGACATTCTGGACCGTCTGGCCCACGAACTCCTCGAAAAGGAAACCCTGGACCAGGCGCAGTTGGCAGAAATTTTTGCCGAGGTGAAGAAGGCCCCCAAGCGTGATGTGTGGCTGGCGGATCCGTCGCGTCCGGTTTCCAACATTCCTCCTATCGAGGTTCCGGAACGTGTGCGCCCTGAGAACCCCGAGGTGTGGGAGGCACCCCTCGACGCTCCTGAAACCAAACCAGGGGAGTCTGGGCAACCAGGGGAATCAGAGCAACCGCCCATTGACCCGCACCCAATCCCAGGTAACCAGCCACCTCAGGCAGGCCCGGGCACACCGGAGCCGGGCGCACCTCAGCCACCGGTGGACTCGCCCCAGGAACCACCTCGGCCACCTCAGGCTGGCCCTGGCAACCAGCCCGGCGACCAGCAACCACCGTGGACTGACCGCTAATGGTGGACCAGCCGCGCATTGAGGCAGCGGTCCGCGAAATCCTGCACGCGATTGGCGAAGACCCGGGCCGCGACGGACTGCAGGAAACACCCGGGCGGGTAGCCCGCGCGTATGCGGAACTGTTTGCCGGAATCGGGCAAGACCCAGCAGAAGTGCTGTCGACTACGTTCGAAATCGGGCACGACGAAATGGTGTTGGTGCGCAACATCGAAATGTTCTCCACATGTGAACACCACTTGTTGCCGTTCCACGGGATCGCCCATGTGGGTTACATCCCCAACACCTCGGGGCGTGTGACTGGGCTTTCAAAACTGGCACGTCTGGTCGAGCTGTACGCGCGCAGGCCACAAGTCCAAGAACGGCTCACCGGCCAGATCGCCGACGCGCTCATGGAACACCTTGAACCCCGGGGTGCGATCGTGGTGATCGAAGCTGAACACCTGTGCATGTCCATGCGCGGGGTCGACAAAGCCGGTGCGTCCACAATTACGTCAGCGGTGCGCGGAAGCTTACGCAAACCCACATCGCGCGCCGAAGCAATGAGTTTGATCCGAGGCACAACATGAAAATTATGGGGATTTTGAACGTCACCCCAGACTCGTTCTCCGACGGCGGACGCTACTTTGACACCACGAGTGCGCTCGACCACGCACACCAGATGGTGCAAGACGGCGCGCACATCATCGATGTGGGAGGCGAATCGACGCGCCCGGGTTCTGCCCGGGTGGGCGAAGAAGAGGAACAGCGTCGCGTGCTTCCCGTGGTTACAGAGCTTGCCAAACAGGGGATCGCGGTCAGCGTGGACACCATGAACGCCTCCACTATGCGAGCTTGCCTCGAAGTGGGCGCGCGCTATATCAACGACGTGTCCGCGGGCCAGATGGACCCAGATATGTTGCGCCTGGCGGCCGAAACGCACAGTGAAATCATCCTCATGCACTGGCGTGGCCTGCTGTCCGACGCCGGTGCTGTGTTCCATTACGACGACGTTGTAGAAGAAGTTCGTGCTGAACTGATCCAACGCGTCGACGCTGCCGTGGATGCGGGCGTGAACCCCGGCCGCATCATCGTGGACCCGGGGCTGGGCTTTTCGAAAAACGCGCAACACAACTGGACGCTCATGTCTCACCTCGACCGGTTGGTCAGCATTGGCCCCCGGTTGCTGGTGGCAGGGTCGCGCAAGCGTTTCCTGTCCTCGCATCTGGAGGAAACCGCCGCCGAGGTGGACGAACGCAATCTGGATACTGCCACCTCGGCGTTGACCGCCCTTGCCTGCCACGCACGAGCGTGGGGCGTGCGCGTCCACGATGTGCGCACCTCGGCGGTGGTCGCAAGCGTCACCGAACGGGCCCTTCATGGGTGACGACCGGATCACTCTGACTGGGTTAAAAGCGCGCGGTTTCCACGGTGTTTTCGACTTTGAAAAGCGCGAAGGTCAGGACTTCGTTGTCGATGTGGTGCTCCACGCCGACCACGCGCAAGCGGGGGAATCGGACCGGTTAGAGGACACCATCAACTACGCGGACGTCGCGCAGATCGTGGCCGACCGCATCACGGGTGAGCCCTTTGACTTGATCGAAGCATTGGCATGGGCCATCGCTGGTGACGTGTTACGTATGGCGGATTCGGTGGAGGTCACGGTTCACAAACCGCAGGCTCCCATCGACCAGGACTTCCAGGATGTTTCGGTCACCGTGCGCAGGTCCGGCGAAGGGCGTCGGCAGCGCGAGCGTTTGCAACATGAGCGGTTGGTACGTGGCGGGCAGGCCGTGATCGGTGTGGGCGCTAACATGGGGAAGCCTGCTGAGACCGTTCAGAGTGCCATGGACGCGCTTGATCTGCACCCTCACATTACGGTGCTTCAACGCTCCTCGCTGTATAGGTCCGCACCCGTTGGTGGTGTGGAACAAGACGACTTCATCAACGCGGTGATGACGGTTGAGACCACACTTTCTGCGTATGAACTGTTAGGTGTGTGCCAAGGTGTTGAACTGGCACACGGCCGCACGCGTGACGTGCGTTGGGGGCCACGCACATTGGACCTGGACCTCATCCGGTTCACCCCGCATGCGAGCCTGGAACAGGGTGCAGGCCCAAGCGATGCGGGCGCCCAACTGACGCTTACAGACCCGGTGCTCACCCTGCCTCACCCGGAATCGGGCAATCGGGCGTTTGTGCTCACACCCTGGCATGAAATCGACCCCAGCGCGACAATAGAAGTAGACGGCACGACGCTGACGGTTCGTGAACGACTGGAAGAACTTGGCGACCAAGGGGTTGAACGAGCATGAGCCAGACCAAACCCAAAACGCTTGCGATTGCAGGTTTACTTGGGCTGGCACTTGCCTACTTGTTCAACTTCATGTGGGAATCCTACGGGCAGATGCTCCCGGGGATCCCGTGGCTGGCAATCGTGGGAATGATGATCCTTTCGGTTGTTCTTCTGATTGTTGGCCTCCCCATCAAAAAGTGGAACGAAGGCGACCGTTCACGCGTCCTCGACCCGCTTAAAGCCGCTCGCGTGGCCATTATGGCCAAAGCGGCAGCACTTGCGGGAGCCAGCCTCACCGGGTGGTACGCGGGAAGCGCGGTGTATCTGCTCACAACCGGCGGTGGTGCGCGTAGTTCTGCCGGGGCCGGAATGCTTCTGGCGGTGGCATCCGCAGCGGTTTTGATGATTGTGGGCCTTGTCGTAGAGTCATTCTGCCAACTCCCACCCGATGACCCAGAAGGAACTGAACCGGTATGAATGACCAGATCGTTCAAGTAGACAGCAAACTATTTTTTGTGTGGCTTGTGAATGGTTTGTGGTTCGTTGTCGTTGCTGTTGTGGCGTGTGTGATGGCAGCAGTTTTTCTGCCCTGGTGGGCTCCAGTCGCAGTTGGTGTTCTTGCTGTTGTCGGAATTGTCTGGTGGGTTATCGTTGCTCACCGTCAGGTGAAGAACTTGGGGTATGCAATCCGGGCAAATGACCTGCTCATCCAGCGGGGGATCATGTTCCGCAGCACCACGGTCGTGCCCTTTGGGCGCATGCAGTTTGTCGACGTTTCTTCCGGGCCGGTGAGCCGTTTCTTTGGGCTGGCAACAGTGGAACTGCACACCGCCTCGGCGTCCTCAGACGCGACCATCCCCGGGCTTCCCGCTGAAGACGCCGACCACCTGCGCGAACTTCTGGCGCAGCGCGGTGAAACTCACCTGGCTGGATTGTGAGGCCATCGGTGTCACAGGAAAACCTAGACGCACAGAGCGCCCCTGCTACAGAGGGAGACGCGCAGCCAGACCACCTCGACTGGCACCGAGTTCACCCCGCCACCCCGTTCCTCGACGTGGGACTGGGGCTGATCGCGCTCGTTGTGGCGTTCGTGTCCTTTTCGTTCAACCAAGTTCAAGACCTGATTGAACTGGTGGTCTTTGCGGTTGAACACGGAACGATCGACTTTATTGTCAAGAACCTCGCCTGGTTGCTGGTGGTTGTTCTGGTGTTTGCAGGGATCATTGCGCTCAACTGGTGGTCGTGGCGGGTTCGCGCATACGCGATTGACCACAACGCGGTGTATTCGCGTTGGGGAATCCTCAACAAGCAGCTGCGTAAAGCGCGGCTGGACCGAGTGCAGTCGATCGACATCCGACAACGGTTCATGCCACGCATCTTCGGCATGGCCGAACTCACCTTCGACGTTGCCGGTGGTGAAGGCTCGGAAGTTACCATCAAATTCCTCACGAAACGACAGGCCGAAGACCTGCGTGAAGACATGCTCGCGCAAGTCCGTGCCGCGAAAAGTGAGAAGCGTGCGCCTGTGGAATCACCGGCCGAGGTCGCCCCGACTGACCGGGCCCCTGAAGGTAACCCCGCACATAGTACGGACACCGAGGCCCCGGGAACGACCTCGGCGGACCACGAGAAAGCCCACCGCCACGGCGCACCTGCCGGAAGCCGCATCACTGCAAGTTTGAACAGTGGCATTACCGCGGTTGCGCAAGACTTAACGGAGACCGTGGACTCTGTACTCATGCCGTACCGCATCAAATCCAATGTGAGCGCCGACGGTCGGTTGCTCATGGTGCCGGCGCACCGCGTGATTCTTTCGCGCCTGGTTTCTACGACGACGCTTGCGTTGGTCCTCTGCACGTTGGCGGTCCTCGTGGCCATTGCAGTGATTGCGCTGCTTCCCAACACGTCGTTCAGCTTTGGTGGTCTAGCCGGTCTCGCCGGTCTTGTCGCAGCGTTTGCCTCAGTGGTGAAAAAAGCTTTTGCCGAATCCAACTTCGCTGTGTCGATTACCGGTGACGGTCTGGCGATCACGTCCGGACTGCTGGATACGCGCCGAAGCGTGATCCCGCTTGACCGTATCCAGGCGGTGGAGTTAAGCCAGAGTCTGCTGTGGCGACCATTCGGGTGGTGGCGTGCCACGTTCAACCTGGCCGGAACGTCTGAGGGCGACAAAGGCTCTGTTCTTTTGCCTGTGGGAACGCTCGATGAAGTAATGGTGCTTCTGGGATTGGTGCTTCCTGACCCCGGAGTTCCTGAGGACATTCACGGTGGTGACTTGATCCGTGAAGCGGCGTTGAAGAAGTCTAAAGGTGAGCCGGTGGGCCCTGCCGCGCGCATGTTCACGCACCAGCCTGCGTCGTCCAAATGGCTGGACCCGATTTCGTGGAAATCCAACGTGTTCGCTTTCACCGACACCATGCTTGTAGTGCGTAGGGGAGTGCTGGAGCGCACGGTTCAACTGGTGCCGCACGCCCGTGTGCAGTCGCTGGCGTTAGAGGAAGGGCCTCTCCAGTCTGCGCTGGGGCTCAAGTCGATCAGTATTCACTCCACCAGTGGCCCGGTTCATCCGCACATTTATCACTTCGATGGCTCCAACGGGCACGCTTTGCTGAATGACTACGCGGAACGTACCGTGCGCGCCCGTCGCGTGCTTGACGGAGTCGAAGCCTAGGAGGCCATATGGACCAGACACGCTTAGGCGTAGGCATCGTTGGAACCGGTCGCGTGGGTGCTGTGATGGGGCGCGCGTTACTCGAAGCAGGACACGCGATTGTGGGATGTACCGCCAGCTCTGAGGCGAGCCGGGACCGTGCTTCTGCCATGCTCCCCGACGTCCCCATTCTGGATGTCGAAACTGTGGTGGAGCGCAGCGAATTAGTGCTGTTCACCGTTCCAGACGACATCCTCCCTGAACTGGTATCGGGGCTGGCTAAGTTGGGGAAGTTCAACTCTGGTCAGATTGTGGCCCACTGCGCGGGCCGGTATGGGACCGAGGTGTTAGAACCTTCTGGCGCCATTCCCCTTGCGTTGCACCCGTCTTTGTCGTTTACCGGGACCAGTATTGACTTACCGCGTCTTCGCCAGGCCACGATCGCGGTAACGGCACCCAAGCCGGTTTTGCCGATTGGGCAAGCGCTCGTGGTGGAGATTGGGGCCGAGCCAGTGATTGTGGCTCCTGCGGACAGGTCGTTGTACCACGCGGCTATTTCACACGCGGCCAATCACACGGTCGTGATCCTCAGCCAGGCGTTAGAGCTGTTGACGAGTGTGGGGTTGGAGAACCCGGCTCAGGTTCTGCACTCGCTCGTCGACGCGAGTGTGAACAACACTCTGCAGTCCGGCCCTAGCGCGCTCACCGGCCCGGTCTCTCGTGGAGACATCGGAACAGTGGAAGCGCACCTGGGCGCCTTGTCCGAGTTCAGCCTTGCCCAAGAAGGCGTGGCTACCCGTGACACGTATGTGGCCATGGCGCGCGCAACTGTTGCTCGTGCTCTCACCAACGGCACGATCTCTGACGCACAAGCCACCGCTTTGCTGGATCTGTTGCAGTCCTCTAGCGCAGATCCCAAATAGGAGCTGAACATATAAACGCGGTAGCCTAAGACCATGCCTACCGATCACGAAGAACACCTCGACCCTGAACAGTTGCGCATCCGCAAAGAAAAGCGTCAGCGCATGCTCGATGCGGGTGGTGAAGCGTACCCCGTTTCTGTTGCACGCACCCACACCCTGGAAGAAATCCGCCAGGCGTATCCGCATCTGGAAGCCGGAGAAGAAACTGACGACCGGGCTGGAGTCGTTGGTCGTGTCGTGTTCTTCCGCAACACCGGAAAGCTCTGCTTTGTGACCCTGCAGTCAGGTGACGGCACCCGCTTGCAAGGAATGCTGTCACTTGCCGAGGTGGGTCAAGAGGCGCTGGACGCCTGGAAAGCCGACGTCGACTTGGGTGACCACGTTTTCCTGGAAGGGCGCGTGATTTGCTCTAAGCGCGGCGAACTGTCGATTTTTGCCTCCCGTTGGGAGATGGCAGCCAAAGCGATTCGTCCGTTGCCACCGCAGCACACTGAGTTGGGTGACGAAGGGCGCATGCGCCAGCGGTACCTGGACCTGATCATGCGTGACGATGCGCGCAAGACGGTTCACATTCGTTCGGACGTGATGAAGTCACTGCGCAAAACATTCGACGAACGCGGGTTCCTCGAAATTGAAACCCCTATGTTGCAGACAATTCCATCTGGAGCGGCGGCACGTCCGTTCTCAACGCATATGAATGCGTACGACATGGAACTGTATTTGCGTATTGCGCCTGAGCTTTTCCTCAAGCGTGCTGTTGTTGGCGGATTGGAAAAGGTTTTCGAAATTAACCGCAACTTCCGAAACGAAGGTGCTGACTCTACACACTCTCCGGAATTCGCAATGCTTGAAGCGTATGAAGCATATGGCGATTATTCGACAATCGGGGAATTAACCAAAAAGCTTGTTCAGAATGCTGCTTTAGAAGCGACTGGTTCTCTTCAAGTGACTCTGGCCGACGGAACCGAATACGACTTCGGTGGCGAGTGGGCTGCCGTCAGCATGTACGAAACACTTTCCGAAGAGTGCGGGGAAACTGTTACGCCAGAAACCACCGTCGACGAACTGCTGGCAATTGCTAAGAAGTGTGACATCGACGTGGAGGGTGTCTTCCGAGGGCACGGAAAACTCGTGGAAGAAATGTGGGAGCACTTCTACCAAGACAAGCTGTGGGAGCCTACGTTTGTCACAGACTTCCCCGTCGACACTTCGCCCTTGGTGCGTGAACACCGCGATAAGCCGGGCGTTGTTGAAAAGTGGGACCTCTACGTGCGTGGATTCGAGCTGGCCACGGGATATTCAGA
Organism: Brevibacterium sp. ACRRH; assembly: GCF_022346365.1. Lineage (NCBI taxonomy): Bacteria > Bacillati > Actinomycetota > Actinomycetes > Micrococcales > Brevibacteriaceae > Brevibacterium > Brevibacterium sp. ACRRH. The sequence continues at coordinate 204,641 of NZ_JAKRMN010000003.1, read as the reverse complement.
GCTCGTGGACCCAGTCATCCAGCGGGAACGTTTTGAAACGCAGATGCGTAATGCCGCAAAGGGTGACGACGAAGCGATGCCTTTGGATGAAGATTTCCTCACGGCAATGGAATTCGGAATGCCTCCTACTGGCGGGATGGGTATGGGAATCGACCGACTCCTCATGGCTCTTACCGGTTTGGGAATTCGTGAAACAATTCTTTTCCCGCTTGTGAAGCCAATTGAAAATTAGTAATTCCTGAAAATAGAGACGGAAGTCTAAGCGCTAGGATAGACAGTGGAATACATTAAAGTATTGCTTCCTTCGATCGTTGTCGGATTGATTTTTTGGTACGTAATTCGAGCCATTATTCGATCGGACAGCATCGAGCGCAAACAAATGGATAAGTATTACGCTCAGCTAGCTGAATCCGAAGGAGCTTCACCGGCACGTTCAGGCTCCCACAGGGATCAGACTGACCAATCGGAAGGTGACTCACATGGCGCGCACGATGAAGGTCGTTCTCACTGACGACATTGACGGAACCCCCGCAGACGAAACCATCAAGTTCTCAATTGACGGCACTGACTATGAAATTGAACTGAACAGCGACAATGCTGCGAAGTTCAGGGAAGTGCTTGAACCATATATCTCTAAGGCGCGACGCGTAAGCGGCTCCCGCACGTCCAAGAAGAAGGCGACAAGTAGCCGTTTCGACCCAGTGAAGGTCAGGGACTGGGCCCGCGACAACGGGTTCGAGGTCTCGGAACGGGGCCGTCTGTCCAGCGAAGTGATCGAGGCATACGAGAAGTCGCTGACCAACTAGGTCACTGAGGATCCACAAAATTTCGCCATCAGCCGAACTGTTTCGGCTGATGGCGAAACTGCAAATAAAACACTGGCCCGCATGGTTACAGTCTTAGAAATCCAGAAACAGGAGGGCAAATGTTTGAACGGTTTACAGATCGTGCCCGTCGAGTCATCGTGCTGGCACAGGAAGAAGCTAAGCTTCTTAAGCACAACTACATCGGAACCGAACACATTCTTTTGGGGCTCATTCATGAAGGTGAAGGAATTGCTGCCAAAGCACTCGAAGGAATGGACATTTCCCTCGAGGGTGTACGCGAACAGGTAGTCGACATTATTGGTGAGGGTCAGCAGGCTCCTACCGGTCACATTCCTTTCACACCGCGTGCAAAAAAGGTGCTAGAGCTCAGCCTGCGTGAAGCCCTGCAGCTGGGTCACACCTACATCGGTACCGAACACATTCTTTTGGGGCTCATTCGCGAAGGCGAGGGCGTTGCCGCCCAGGTGCTTGTGAAACTGGGCGCCGACCTCGGCCGGGTGCGACAAGAGGTCATCAAACTCATTTCCGGTTACCAGGGCAAGGAACCTGCTTCTACTGGTGCGCGGGAAGAAGGAACGCCGTCTGGTTCGCTGGTGCTCGATCAGTTTGGGCGCAACCTCACCGCGGCAGCCCGGGAAGGCAAACTGGACCCGGTTATTGGTCGTGAAGAGCAGATGGAACGCGTCATGCAGGTGCTGTCGCGTAGGACCAAGAACAACCCCGTTCTCATCGGTGAACCCGGTGTAGGTAAGACGGCTGTCGTCGAAGGTCTTGCGCAGGCGATCGTGGCCGGTGACGTTCCTGAAACGCTCAATGACAAGCAGCTCTACACTTTGGACTTGGGGTCGCTCGTTGCAGGCTCCCGCTACCGCGGTGACTTTGAAGAGCGCCTCAAGAAGGTCCTCAAGGAAATCCGCACGCGCGGAGACATCGTCCTGTTCATCGACGAAATCCACACCCTGGTGGGTGCAGGTGCGGCCGAAGGCGCGATTGACGCCGCCTCGATCCTCAAGCCAATGTTGGCCCGTGGTGAACTCCAAACAATTGGTGCCACCACGTTGGATGAGTACCGTAAGAACATTGAAAAGGACGCAGCTCTGGAACGTCGTTTCCAGCCCATCCAGGTGCCTGAGCCTACGCTGGATATCGCTGTTCAGATTCTGCGTGGACTCCGCGACCAGTACGAAAACCACCACAAGGTGACCATTACCGACGGTGCGCTGGAAGCAGCGGTCAACCTCTCTGACCGCTACATCAACGACCGCTACTTGCCTGACAAGGCGATCGACCTCATTGACGAGGCTGGTGCCAAACTGCGCATCACTCGCATGAGCGAACCGCAGGAAATCAAGGATCTCAACGAGAAGATCGCAGAAGCTCGCAAGCGCAAAGAAGTTGCAATCGACAAGCAGAACTTTGAGCTCGCAGCTGATGAACGCAACACCGAAATGGAACTCACCAAGGAACGCGACAAGGCTGAAAAGGCGTGGCGTTCAGGTGCCCAGGGTGGCGGAGCGATCGTTGACGAAGAACTGATCGCTGAAGTGCTGGCTAAGGCTACCGGTATCCCTGTGTTCAAGCTGACGGAAGAAGAGTCGTCGCGACTTCTTCGCATGGAAGACGAACTGCACAAGCGCATCATTGGTCAAAACGATGCGATCAAGTCGGTATCGCGGGCAATCCGTCGTACGCGCGCTGGGCTGAAAGACCCCAAGCGTCCGTCCGGTTCGTTCATTTTCGCCGGACCTACCGGTGTGGGTAAGACCGAGCTCGCTAAGGCTCTTGCCGAGTTCCTGTTCGGTGATGAGTCCGCGCTGATCAGCCTGGACATGAGTGAGTTCTCTGAGAAGCACACTGTGTCGCGTCTGTTCGGTTCGCCTCCGGGATACGTGGGATACGAAGAAGGTGGACAGCTCACTGAAAAGGTGCGCCGTCGTCCGTTCTCGATCGTGCTGTTCGACGAGGTCGAAAAGGCTCACGCGGACATCTTCAACTCGCTACTGCAGATTTTGGAAGACGGTCGTCTAACGGACTCGCAGGGTCGTGAAGTGGACTTCAAGAACACCATCATCATCATGACCACGAACCTGGGTACCCGCGACATCAACCGGGGAACCCCCATGGGATTCCAGGCTGACAACGACACGGCCACCAGCTACGACCGCATGAAGCAGAAGGTCAACGAAGAGCTCAAGCAGCACTTCCGCCCTGAGTTCCTCAACCGTGTCGACGACACGATTGTGTTCCCGCAGCTTCAGAAGGACGAAATCGTCAAGATCGTGGACCTGTTCTTGACCCGTCTGGACACGCGTCTTGCTGACCAGGGTATGAGCATCGAGGTGTCTGACGACGCCAAGAACGCTCTTGCTGACCGTGGGTTCGACCCAGTTCTGGGTGCGCGTCCACTGCGCCGCACCATCCAGCAGGACATCGAAGATCCGCTGTCGGAAAAGATCCTGTTCAACGAGCTTCACTCGGGACAGCGCATCTACGTGGACGTGGAAGGCGAAGGGCCCCTGGCCACGTTCACCTTCCGCGGTGAAATGGACGACCGTGTGCTCACTCGTTCCAAGGACGAAAAAGACAACACGGGCGCGATCCCGGAAGCTGGTCCCGCTAACGACGCGGCCGGCAAGCCGGAAGCCACGGAAGACTCGGACGGAAAAGCCGTAGCACAGGCTAACCAAACGACCGAAGAGTAGAAGGATCTAGCATTGGTGTGTGACTTCATCTGAACCCACCAAGCTAGAACCCCACGGTGCGGGTACCGGCCAACGATGCCAGCAACTGACATCCGGTTTGCACATCAGGCCGGCCCGCACCTCGGACGTGGCCGCTATCCGGGCACTGTGCCAGCCGCTCATTGACGAACGGATCCTAGTGCCCAAGGACCACGTGAACTACTTCGAAAACATTCAAGAGTTCATGGTGGTGACAGACACAGACGGCACTCTGGCCGGCTGCGCCGCACTCCACGTGTTCTGGGAGGACCTCGCTGAGGTTAGGACAGTGGCAACCAGCGCACAGTTCCGCCGCCGAGGCGTGGGTCGCGCGCTCATTGAAAGTCTCCTTCAGCGCGCAAAAGACCTGGGCGTGGACCGTGTGTTTTGTTTAACATTCGAACGCGATTTCTTTGCATCCCTGGGGTTTGAGCAGATCACGGGAACCCCGGTGTCCCCTGAAGTGTTCGCTGAACTGTTACGTTCACAGGACGAAGGCACGGCCGAATTCCTGGACTTGGCCCGGGTAAAGCCCAACACGTTGGGCAACTACCGAATGATGATTTCACTGGGGCAAACTGAGAACACCTGAGTCTCGGGTGGCAAGTCCGTCGCTCACCAGGTCATCGATGAGCCGGGCAATCCGGTCATGCGTCCCCAAAGCCCGCACGCGCGTCAGGGACGAACCCACCGGTTCGGGAAGCTCTGTGATGACGGTGTCCTCAAAATCAGCGGCAGGAGCCGTAAAGTAATCTTCCCGCAGTGGACACCCTTGCACGGTGGATTCCTTGAGCGTTGCCATGATGGCACCGCGTAATTGCCGGTCAGTGCCGTGCCATGCTTGGGTTTTGGGTCGGGTGTCGCTTTTTGGCCGTCCGGCTTCGAGCCACGCGCAGTGCTGGGCCAGCGGGCACTCGTCACACTTAGGGTTGCGGGACGTACACACCAAGGCTCCCAACTCCATGGCTGCGGCGTTGAACTCAACGTGGTGGTCCTCAGGAACGAACTGCCTGGCCCACGCATGCTCTTTCTTGCTCAACGCAGGCTTGGGGTGGTCAACACCGGCGAACACCCGCGACAACACACGCCGCACGTTCACGTCGAGCACGATCGTCCGCTGACCAAACGCAAACGACGCAACCGCAGCAGCCGTGTATGGGCCCACACCTGGTAGGGCCAACAAACCCTCTTCAGTGCGCGGAACTTCGCCGTCCCCAATCGCCCGGGCACACTCCTGCAAACGCAACGCCCGCCTGGGGTAACCTAACGAACCCCACGCAACTAACACCTCGGCGGTGGGGGCGTCAGCCAACGCGCGGGGCGTGGGCCAGCGTTCCATCCATTCCCGCCACACCGGTTCCACCCGGCTCATGGGGGTCTGGTGAGACATGATCTCAGAGATAAGCACCGCCCAGGCCGAGGTGTCCGCGGCTCTCCAGGGGAGGGGTCGCTGTGCGCTGGCGAACCAGTGGGTGAGTGCGCGAGCGACTTTATGGTGTGTCAAGGTTTAACATCTCCGGCTGGCGGTTTAGGCTTCAAGTGATGTCTCAGAATAACAACTCTCGCCCTGGTCGACTGCCCGCGTCTGTGTACCGCAGGCGGCGCATTACTGTGCTCGGGTTGGCGGTTGTTGTTCTGGCCCTGTTTACCGTGGGTATTGTGCTGTTGGCGCAGGGGCTCACAAAGAACACGGCCGGGCCGGGGGAGCCTCAGGCACAGACCCAGTCCGGTGAAGAGCAGGGCCAAGGTGGGCAGCAAGGTGAGTCGGATGGCTCGGGTGAGTCAGGGGAGTCTGGCGAATCCGGAGGGTCTGGTGAGCAGCCTGCTGGACCGGGGCCCGATGAGTCTTCAGGCAAGTGCCCCACGGAAGCTGTCGAGATCTCTGCCAAGACCGACAAGCCCAGCTATAAACCCAATTCGGTGATCAAGCTGGAGCTGGGCGTGACGAATAAGCACAATGCGTCGTGCGCAATCGACGTGGGGCCCCAGAAGCAGACGTTCACCGTGAAAAAGGACAAGGACACCGTGTGGAGTTCCGCGTTCTGTGTGAGCGGTCAGCAAAAGGACCAGACCCAGGTGTTTGTGTCCGGTGCCAACAAGAAATCGGTTCTGCCGTGGGACATGATCCCCACGGACGACAAATGCAACCGCACAAAAGACACGCTGGACCCCGGCGAATACACGCTGGTGACCAAACTGGGCGATATCGAGAGCCAGCCGGCTAAGTTCGTGGTCGAAAAGCCGGAAGAGAAGAAGCCCGAGGGTGAGGACAAGCCTGCAGGTGAGAAAAAACCTGAGGGCGAGAAAAAGACTCAGGGCAACTGAGCCCCGCCACGAAACGTGGCGCGAAACGGCGCAAAGCGAGCGAAACTACGCAATATAATGCGCCGTATTGCTCGTTTAGCGCTGTCTGGTCCGGCTCACCTACCGCTTCAGCGTCAACTCAATCGCTTGAGCCAGGTTGCTCACTTCCTTCACCCGAATACCTTTAGGTAAAGTCGCATCGGCCAGCGATCCACTAGCAACCACGGCAGTATCAATCCCCATTCGCGCGGCTTCTGCCAGCCGTTGCCCTACGTTGGGCACGCGCCTGATTTCGCCGGACAGGCTCAACTCGCCAATCGCCACCAAACGTGAATACTGAGGTTTGTCCGCCGCGGCCGACGCCAACGCCAAAGCCACTGCCAGGTCAGCTGCCGGTTCCTGAATCTTCGCCCCACCAACAGTCGACACAAACACGTCAGACCGCGCCAGGTTCATGCTCTTCGAAGCAACCGCAATGAGCATGGCTACCCGGTTGAAATCCATGCCGCTCACGGTCCTCCGTGGATTCCCACCGGCAGCCTCCATAGTGAGGGCCTGGACCTCGATGACCAAAGGCCGTTTACCGTCCAGCGTCACCGTCAAACACGTGCCCGGCGCGTTAGTTTGCGACCGGGACAGGAACAACCCAGAAGGGTCGGATTCGCTGGTGATCCCTTCGTCCGTCATCGCGAAGCACCCCACTTCATCAGTTGGGCCAAAGCGGTTCTTGATCGCCCGCAACATGCGTAGGCGCGTGTGCTTATCGCCTTCGAACGAACACACCACATCGACCAAGTGCTCCAACAGCCGAGGCCCCGCGACCGTCCCGTCTTTGGTGATGTGCCCCACCAGGACGGTGGGCAAGTTGCGCGCTTTCGCGGCCCGGATCACCGCGGACGCAACTTCACGCACCTGCGTGACTCCACCGGGTACGCCTTCCACACGGTCGGATGCCAGGGTCTGCACGGAATCCACGATGAGCAGTTCCGGGTCTTCCACCTCGATGAGCCCCAAGACCGCCGCCAAATCAGTTTCGTTTGCCAAAAGCAGATTGTCTGACAGCGCCCCTGTGCGTTCAGCGCGCAGACGTACCTGACCCTGCGATTCCTCGCCAGTGACGTACAGAACGCGCCGGCCCGCATTCGCCGCTTTCGCGGACACGTCCAGTAACAACGTGGACTTACCCACCCCAGGTTCGCCGGCCAGCAGGATCACAGCACCTGGCACCAGCCCGCCTCCCAGCACGCGGTCAAGTTCGCTGACCCCTGTTGAGGTTGCCGAGGCGGTGGTTGCGTCCACCTGTGTGACCGGGGTGGCACGTTTGCCAGAAAAAGTGGCTTGGGTTTTGACGGACACACCTGGGCCGGCGTTTTCTTCAAGGGTTCCCCACGACTGGCACTTGGGGCACTTGCCCATCCACTTGGGGGTTGAAGATCCGCATTCGCTACACGTGTACGCCATAGATCTATGATCCCACGACACCTACACTGGGGACTATGTACTTCATTGTTGTGAAATATGACGTCAAACCAGAATCCGTCGACCAGTGGCCTGAAATCGTTCGCGAGTTCACTGAGGCCACTCGCGCTGAAGAAGGAAACCTGTTCTTCGAATGGTCCAAGAGCCTGGGAAACGACAACCAGTACGTACTGGTTGAAGGGTTCACCGACGAAGGCGCTGAACCTCACGTCACCAGTGACCACTTTGCCAAAGGCCTCGAAGCTATGCGCCCACACCTGGTTTCGACCCCGCAGATCATTTCCCGGCAGGTCGATGGCAACGGCTTCGAAGATATGGGCGAACTGAAGATCTAACTCAAAATAAAATTCCAATGCCCGGTGACCACGGCCGCGGTGATGCATGTAGCCGCCAGCACAGCGGCACACCCCATCGCAACCCAGTCACCGACACCCAGGCTTACACGCCGGGTCCACGTGCGACCCTTGGTGCCAAACGCACGCCCCTCCATCGCCATGGCTAACCGCACTGCTCGCCGAATCGCCTCGGTGAGCAGTGCGAACGCGATAGGGAAGAAATCGCGAAGGCCTCCAAAGAAACCTCCGTGGGAAACACCTCGGGCACGGCGGGCAAACCGGATCGTCTCCAACTGTTCTGACAACAGCCCCGCCAACCGCGCGGCCCCCAAGGCCCCCAAAACGAAACGTTCAGGCATCTTCAACAGCTGAACCAGAGAATCAGCCAGCTCAGTCGAATCGATCGAAAACGCTAAAACAACACACGGCAGAGACATCGCAAGTGAGCGCAAAAACAGCGCAAACCCCACCTCGACTGACCTGCTCGTCACCTCATACGGCCCAAAGTTAAACAGGACCGGGCCAGCCCCTTCCGCCAACAGAACAGTCGCCCACCCTGTTGCAAACGCCGCCAGCGGAATGAACCACAAGTGGGTAAACAACCGCTTCACCGGAAACCCAGTCAGCGGGAAAAACACAATCACAAAAACCATCATGAGTGACGCGCTGACCACGTCAATCGATAGGACAACCCCCACCGTAATCAGCAACATAATGGCGATCTTGGTGAGCGGGTTAGTGCGCGTGAGCGGAGTTGAACGAACCTCAAATCCCATACTCGTCAGCCCCTACTGCGTGAATAAAATCCGGGTCGTGCGTGACCGTCAGCAGCGCCGCCCCGTTATCAACCGCTTCGTTGAGTAAGCTGGCCAGCTCGCGCCAGCTGTGCGCATCTTGCCCAAACGTGGGCTCGTCCACAATGAGGACGGGCGCGGCCAGCATGCACGCGACACTCAACCGCCGCTTCTCGCCACCGCTGAGTGTCGACGGGTGCGCTAATGCCACATGGTCAAGCCGCAACCGCTCCAACACCGAGTCCGGGTCCACCCCGCCCAACACCAACTCGTCACGCACCGTGCGAGTGACGAACTGATGCTCAGGAGTCTGAAACACCTTCCCAATCCTGCGCGCCAACGCCCGCGCTTTCCACTTATGCGGGCTGGCGCTGCGCACGGGGAACTCCGGGGCCCACGCTTGCAGTTCCGGGCTGGCGGTGACCTGCCCAGACCGAGGTCGTAAAAGCCCCGCCGCTGTCAGTGCCGCCGTGGATTTTCCGGCACCGTTGGCACCCGTCATCGCCAACGCTTGACCTTGTGCCAGGGAGAACGCCACGTGGTTAACGTCTTCGTGACGACCCACGGTGGCGTCGACTTCTAGCAACTGCGGGCCAGTGGCTTCGCGAAGTTCGCGACGCTTAGGCCGCAGGTGACTGAGCCACAAACCGGCGTCTTCTAACTCTTGCCGATGCGTCTCCATGATCTGATGCGGTGGACCATCGGCAATCACCCCGGTGGGGGAGAGGACCACCATGCGGTCTACATGGTCTGCCCACAGATCCAAACGGTGCTCAACAACCAGCAGCGTCGCACCGGTCTCATCCGCAGACCGGATCACAGCATCCCGCAACCCAGGAGCCGACTGAGGGTCAATGTTTGCCGTGGGCTCATCCAACAAAATGATCGACGGACGCATCGCCAGAACACCAGCGAGAGCCACCCGCTGTTTCTGCCCACCAGACAACTTCGCCGTGGGCCAATCCTGCGGAAACGGCAACCCCACGGTGTCTAGAGCCCACTGCACGCGGTCAGCGATCTCCTCGACTGGAACACGCAGGTTCTCAGCGCCAAACGCAATGTCAGGGCCAATCCGGGACAACACCGCCTGCGAATCGGGATCCTGCAGAACCAAGCCAGTACGACCTCGGGTAGGGTCCGGAGCCGAGCCGTCAATGAGCAACTGCCCAAACTGAGTTCCCGACTCGCTGGGCAGAACACCGGCCACAGCGTGCAAGAACGTAGACTTGCCGGCCCCGGACGCACCCGCAATCAGGACCCGCTCGCCAGCCTCAATCTCCACCGAAATCCCGGTGAGGGCGGCACGTTTACGGCCGGCGTGCTTCCACCCAAAATCGGTTGCGCTGAGGTGACTCACACCTCGCGCCCGGTGTTGCCAGACGCAAACGCGTTAAGCGCTCCAGCTGATGCGAGCATGCGCGTGAGCAACCACGGGATCACCCCAGCCAAAACTGCTGATGACAGCACGGCAAGACCGGTGTAAGCAACCCGGAAGCCTAGCGACCATTCCGCAAGGTAGATGATCGATTCGTGAACACCCATGAACAGTCCCGCGAGCATGGCAGCCAGAATGCTCACGGGGAGCGTGAACTTGCGGTACCTGAACGCGGCAAAAACGAGCTCTGCGCCGAGCCCCTGTAGGAACCCGGAGAACACCGCAACCACACCAAAGTGGGAGCCTAAAACAGCCTCGAAAATCGCGGCCAGCAGCTCACAGAACAGCGCGGCACCAGGCTTGCGGATGATCATTGCGGCCAGCGGGCCCGCGAGCACCCACACGCCACCAAACAGCGCCACAGCAGGCGGGAAAGTCGTGGCAAACAGCAACTCAAAGCCACTCCACAGAGCTGCCCACAAGGCAAACAAAAGCCCAACCGCAACCGCGATTACGGCGCACACAACAATGTCGACAACCCGCCACGAGTAGGTGTGAGTCTTTTCAGTCGCTGTCGTCGATGACATGTATCCTCCCAGGATTTAGGAGGGGTAAAGAGAATCTCGACTCCCTTCGGCGGTCCTAACCGCATCAGGTTCGAGGGTCTGCATAAGCACTCTCAGCGCCCCTTATGGCGCTCCCCTGTCGCGGATCACACATTACACATAAACGGAGTATGAATAAACTTCTGGGAAGAAACTGCCCGAGGTGTTCCCCGGCTTTCTAAGGCAGGATCCCCAGGTGCGCAAGGGCTGCCTTGACGATGTGGTGCTGGCCGTGGCACATGTCGGCGATGATGTCGTCGCGCAGAAGTTCTTGAGGGGTGAACCAGTCGAAGCTCAACGCGTCTTGGCGGGGAGTGCATTCGCCTCGCACCTGCAGGATGTAGCACAGGGCCACTGCGTGCTGGCGAGGGTCATAGTAGTTGCTCACGCCTTGAGTGGGGAAGTATTCGGCCACATGGAACGGGGTAAGCGAGGTGGGAAAAACCGGTAGCGCAAGAGGGCCCAGGTCCTGTTCGCAGTGCCGGGCGAGTGCGCTGCGCAGAGTTTCGTGGAAGCGGACACGACCACCGACGATTTCGCGGCCCAGGGTCTGGTCTGGAAGGGTGCGCAGGAGCAGACCAATCCGTTCAACCTCGCCACTGTCACTCACTTGAACGGGTACTCCGTGTACATATGTGAGCGGGAGCTTGCGCCTGAGGCGGTTGAGCTCTTCAGGTTCGAGCCAGTTTTCGTCATAGTCCAAAGCGGTGCGCGTCATACCGGCAATTTTTGCACAAATTTCGCTCACAGCGTACAAGCGTTTCACCGCGAAAACATCACGTGACTGCGCACAGGTCACCTGCGGTGCACCGAAAGGTCGAACGCAGTTAACCCAAAACGGTCACTATATGGGCCGTTGTCAGTTGTTGTAGCTAGACGCCTGCCCAGAGGAGCTTTCGAATGAAGATCAAGTCGCTTGCCACCACGCTCGGACTCGTTGCATTGCTGTCATCCGGGGGTCTGAGTCCCGCCCTGGGGACGGGCGCCGAGGCGACGAAAAAGGCCGACATCTACAACCTCGGCATGCAGGTGGGTGACCGCAACACCGACCGCGCCTTCACGTGGTACACCAAGAAGATCGGCGAACAGAGCGTCAAGATCGCTCCCGTCAAGGAAATGGTGGGTGGCAAACTTCCGGAAGGCGCTCGCACGGTCAAAGAAGAAAAATCGGGAGTGTCAATTGACCGCGCTCGCCTCTACCACCAGGCGCACGTCATGGGGCTGAAAGCGAACACCCGGTACGCATACCAGGTTGGGTCCGACAAAAACGGATGGTCGGACGTCTACACGTTCTCGACCCCAAAGTCTTTCGCCACTGACAACGGTGAATTCCTAGCGGTAGGCGACCCACAGATCGGCTCCGGCAACGGAAAGCCCAACGATGCAGAAGGCTGGAACCGGACAGTCACCTCGGCCGCTAAGGCACACCCGAACGCACGCTTCCTCTTGAGCCTCGGCGACCAGATCGACACCGGCACGGGCAAACAGTACGACGCGTTCTTCGCGCCAGACGTCATGCGCACACTCCCGCACATGACAATCAAGGGCAACCACGAAATGCTCAACCCCGTCAGCCACATCCAACACTTCCGCCAGCCAAACCAGAAAGGCACTGGCGACTATTGGTACAAGGACGCTGGGGTGCTGTTTATCGTCCTGGACAGCAACAACCCCAACTGGAAGAAACACGGCCAGTTCATCAAGGACGTCAAAGCCGACCAGGGGCGTGACGCAAACTGGACGGTCGTCGCCTTCCACCACGCGCCATACTCGTCCGGCCCGCACCGCGACGACGCTGACGTGAAACTGTTGCGCGAAAAGCTTCCAAAATATATCGCCGAGGCCGATGTCGACCTCGTGATGAATGGCCACGACCACGTGTACACCCGTAGCTACCTGACAAACGGAGACGGTGCCAAAGTCGCAGGCGCGAAGGGTGGTAGCAAGCAGGTCAAGAAGAAGGGCGAGGCGATCTACATGACCGCAACCTCATCGAGCGGTTCTAAGTTCTACAGCAACAAGGATGACGCCGACTGGGCTGCTGTGGCCAAAGGCAACAATGTGCCCGGCTACGTGGGTGTGAAGGCACAACGTTGCTCGTTGCGCGTGACTGCGTACGAGGTTTCAACGACAGGCAAGCGGGGAACGCTCGACACCTTTACCCTGACTGACCGGTCAAACCGCGGCTGCAAGTAGGCCGACAAATTCGACGACAAATCCGACCTGCATTTGGGAAACGCCGACCGCGTCGTTTATCTTGATGTCGAGATACTTGTGAAGTGCCTCACTGATGTTCGGGTCACAACCAGGGGCCCGGTGCTATGACGCTTCTCATAGGTAATAGAGTGGTAGACACCACATACGAATGCGGACCAACCCGCGCGAAGGAGACCTCGCATGATCAATCACGAAGTTCGTACGTACAAGTCCTCAGAGAACCTGCCACGTGAAGAGCAGCTGGCCTACAAAATCGCCCAGGTTGCTGCTGACCCGGTAGAAGTTGACGCCGATGTCACTGACATGGTGATCAACCGCGTTATCGACAACGCCGCTGTTGCCGCCGCATCCGTGTTCCGTTCGGCCCCTAAGCACGCACGCGAACAGTCCTTGGCCCACAAGCTGGAGCCAGGCTCCACCGTATTCGGTGTTTCCAACGACACCCACATCTCACCTGAATGGGCGGCATGGGCAAACGGTGTCGCCGTTCGTGAACTCGACTTCCACGACACCTTCCTGGCAAAGGAATACTCCCACCCAGGTGACAACATCCCAGCGATTCTGGCTGTTGCACAGCACAAGGGAATCGGCGGAAAGGACCTGGTCAACGGTATTGCTACCGGATACGAAATCCAGGTCGACCTGGTAAAGGGCATCTGCCTGCACGAGCACAAGATCGACCACGTCGCTCACTTGGGCCCATCCGCAGCTGCCGGAATCGGTGCGCTTCTCCACCTCCCAACCGACGTCATCTACCAGGCCGTAGGCCAGGCTCTGCACGTCACCACGGCAACCCGCCAGTCACGTAAGGGTGAAATTTCGTCCTGGAAGGCCCACGCTCCAGCATTCGCAGGCAAGATGGCCGTTGAAGCTGTCGACCGCGCTATGCGTGGCGAAGGCGCTCCAAGCCCCATCTACGAAGGTGAAGACGGCGTTATCGCATGGATCCTTTCCGGTCCTGAAGCCCGCTACACCGTTCCACTGCCAGGCGAAGGCGAATCGAAGCGCGCGATCCTGGACACCTACACCAAGGAACACTCCGCGGAATACCAGGCTCAGGCGCTCATCGACTTGGCTCGCAAGATGGGTCGCGAAATCGATGACCTGTCGCAGATCGAAAAGATCACCATCCACACCTCACACCACACGCACAACGTGATTGGTACCGGTGCGAACGACCCACAGAAGATGGATCCAAAGGCGTCGCGTGAAACGCTCGACCACTCGATCATGTACATCTTTGCGGTCGCTATGGAAGACCAGGGCTGGCACCACGAAAAGTCCTACGCACCTGAGCGTGCAGGACGCCCAGAAACCGTTGAACTGTGGCACAAGATCGAAACCCGCGAAGACCCAGAGTGGACCCGTCGCTACCACTCCACCGACCCCAACGAACTGGCATTCGGTGGTCGCGTGGAAATCGTGTTCAAGGACGGCTCCACCAAGGTCGACGAAATCGCTGTTGCCGACGCTCACCCCAACGGTGCTCGTCCATTCGTACGCGAAAACTACGTACAGAAGTTCCGCACGCTTGCAGAAGGCATCGTTTCGGAAGCAGAACAGAACCGTTTCATCGAACTCGCCGAAAACCTGCCAAACTTGAGCGCCGACGAAGTTCGCCAGCTCAACTTCGTAGTTGACGGTGCAGACGAAATCACATCGAAGGGTATTTTCTAATGCTAGGTGCACAGACTCCCGCTCACGTTCGTCGTGAGAAGTTCCGGGAGCTGCTGGCCGGCGACAAGCTGGTCCAGTTCCCCGGCGCAATCAACCCCATCAACGCGCAGCTCATTGAGCAGGCTGGCTTCGAGGGCGTCTACATTTCCGGTGGCGCGTTCTCGGCAGCCCAGGGGCTGCCTGACATTGGTCTGACTACCCTGACCGAGGTCGTCGACCACGGCCGTAACATCTCGCGGGTGACGAACCTGCCCACCTTCATCGACGCTGACACCGGATGGGGCGAAGCGATGAACGTCGCTCGTACTGTTCAGGAATTTGAAGACGCCGGTGTTGCAGGGATGCACCTGGAGGACCAGGTCAACCCCAAGCGCTGTGGCCACTTGGACGGGAAGGAAGTCGTTTCCACCGCCGAGATGGTCAAGCGTATCTCGGCTGCGGTCAAGGGTCGTCGCGACTCGAACTTCGTCATCTGTGCGCGCACCGACTCGCGTGCCAAGGAAGGTCTGGACGCGGCAATTGACCGTGCGAAGGCGTACGCCGACGCAGGTGCCGACCTCATCTTCCCGGAAGCGATGAGCGACCTCGGCGAGTTTGAAGCCATGGCAAACGCCCTGGACGTTCCGATCCTTGCGAACATGACCGAATTCGGGAAGAGCGAACTGTTCACTACCGAACAGCTCGCAAACGCTGGTGTGAAGCTGGTGATCTACCCGGTGACCACGCTGCGTATCGCTATGGGAGCCATCAAACGTGGCCTCGAAGTGATCCGCCGCGAAGGAACACAGGAGTCGTTGGTCGAGGGAATGCAGACACGCGCCGACCTCTACGACACGATCGACTACGCTTCCTACAACGAATTTGACGCTGCCGTATTCAACTTTTCACAGGAGAACCACTCATGACCGAAGACATTAAGAAGGGGCTCGCCGGCGTTGTCGTCGACAGCACCGCTGTATCGAAAGTCGTTCAGGAAACCAACTCGCTGACCTACCGTGGTTACCCGGTTCAGGAACTCGCAGCGAACTGCTCGTTTGAAGAAGTCGCCTACCTGATCTGGAACGGCGAACTTCCTAACGCCCAGCAGCTCGAAGAGTTCGTTGCCCGCGAACGCGGTCAGCGTGCAATCGACCAGGAACTCGTCGACATCATCCTGGCTCTGCCCAAGGACACCCACCCCATGCACGTTGTGCAGACAGCCGTGTCATACCTGGGTGCCGTTGACGAACAGGCCGAAGACAACTCGCCAGAAGCCAACCAGGCAAAGGCAGAGCGCCTGTACGCTCAGCTGCCCACCATCGTGGCAATCGACCACCGCCGTCGCCACGGCCTGGACCCGGTCGCACCTACCAGCGACCTGAGCTACGCGGCTAACTTCTTCAAGATGGTGTTTGACGAAGTCCCAGCCGACGAAGTCGTGCGCTGCTTCGACATTTCGATGATCCTGTACGCAGAGCACTCCTTCAACGCATCCACCTTCACCGCTCGCGTGATCGCTTCCACCACCTCGGACCTGCACTCTGCAGTTGCCGGCGCGGTGGGCGCCCTCAAGGGACCCCTGCACGGTGGTGCCAACGAAGCGGTTATGGCCATGCTCGAAGAAGTTGGAACCGCCGACAAGGCATCCGCATGGATCGACAACGCGCTTGCCAACAAAGAAAAGATCATGGGATTCGGACACCGTGTCTACAAGAACGGTGACTCGCGCGTTCCCACCATGCGCGCAGCGTTCGAAGACATGGTTAAGGTCAAGGGCGCAAACGACCTTCTGGACCTGTACAACACATTCGAAGAGGACTTCGTGGGCCGCAAGGGTATTTACCCCAACCTCGACTACCCATCGGGTCCTGCGTACCACCTCATGGGCTTCGACACTCCACAGTTCACGCCTATCTTCGTGATGAGCCGTATCACCGGTTGGACCGCACACATCATGGAGCAGCACGCCAACAACGCGCTGATCCGCCCGCTGAGTGCATACCACGGTGAAGCTCAGCGCGAGGTTCCAGCAGAGCGCTAAAACCCTAAACGCAACGAGGCGGAGATCTACCTAGGTCTCCGCCTCGTCGCGTAAGAGCTACTTCCACATCCCTGGCCACAGTCGGCCCCTGTCCGAGGAGACACCATGACGCACGATGTTCCGCTCGTCCCTGGTTTTGAGTACAGCGTCGAAAACGGAATCGCTGTTCTGACGATTTCGCGTGTTGAAAAGCGCAATGCCCTGTCGCGGGAAATGTGGAAGGCTCTGCCCGGAATTGCGAAAGCAATCGACACCGACCCAGATGTCGACGTGCTCATCATCACGGGCGCGGGCGGGCACTTTTCGGCAGGGTCGGACATCAAAGACCTCAACGTGCCGCTGGAAGAGTTCTGGCAGACCAACTCCCAAGCAGAAGAAGCCATTGCCAGCATGGACATTCCCACGATCGCTGCGATCGAAGGCAACTGCGTGGGGGGCGGAACTGAGATCGCGGCTGCGTGCGATGTGCGCATTGCAAAGCCGGGCTCAATTTATGGTGTGACGGCGGCGCGCCTGGGCCTTGTGTATCCGCCGGGGCCCACCAAGCGCCTCGCGGAAATCATTGGGACGTCGTGGGCCCGCTACATTCTTTTGTCAGCTGAGATCGTCGATTTCGATCAGATGAACCAGCTGGGATTCTTCCACCAGGTTGCGGAAGATCCGTTGGCTGCCGCGCGGAAACGCGCCGAGGTGATTGCCAGTAGGTCTGCCCTGTCGCAGACGGGTGCCAAGCGGATTCTGCGCGGTGACACGTTCGATGCACAAGGTTGGGTGAGGGATGCGTACGCAGAAGAAATTGTGCGCGGCCAAGAGGCGTTCTTTGAACGTCGCTCGCCTGAGTTCGCGATCAACCGAACCGACTGGCCCACGGACTAGATCACATCGGGGCCCGAACAAGACCACTACACGACTCGGGGTAAACTTTCGCATATGCGTTTAGCCGTCCTAGACATCGGATCCAACAGCATCCACCTCCTCGTTGTTGACGCAGGGGTAGGTGCACCGCCACTTCCCGCTACTTCCCACAAAGAAGTACTGCGCCTTGCAGAACACTTAAAAGAAGATGGGTCGATCACCACGTATGCGCGTGAACGTCTCATGCAGTTCTGTAAAGAAGCAATCGAGATCGCAGAAGAACAAGGTGCCGAACAGATCCTGGCGTTTGCCACCTCGGCCCTGCGGGACGCACCCAACGGCGAAGCCACCATCGAAAAGATCTACAAGGAAACCGGGCTCACACTCAACGTCATGAGCGGTGAGGACGAAGCCCGCGTGACATTCCTGGCGGCCCGTCGCTGGTTCGGATGGTCAGCTGGAAAACTGCTTTTGTTGGACATTGGTGGCGGATCATTAGAGATGGCAGCCGGCCAAGACGAATATCCAGATGCGGCGGTGTCCGTCCCCTTGGGTGCTGGGCGCATGTACTCCGAATTCCTCAACGGGGGAGAGGTCACAACCCCCGACCAGATTGCGGCCCTTCGCCGTCACGCCCGCCAACTCGTTGGTCGGCACGCCGGACTCATCAACCGGGTAGGCAAACCAGACAACGTCGTGGGATCGTCCAAGACCTTTAGGTCCCTGGCCCGTCTGGGCGGAGCAGCCCCCAGCGGAAGCGGAATTTACGTACCGCGCCAGCTTCACCGCAAGGATCTCCCAGGCATCATTGAACAGCTGGCCAGCCGCAACGCTGCCCAACGCGCCGAACTCCCAGGGGTTTCCGAATCGCGTTCCGGCCAAGTGCTCGCGGGTGCAGTGCTCGCAGAAACCGCATTCACGGTTTTCAACATCGATACGATGCTCATTTCGCCGTGGGCTCTGCGTGAAGGAATCATCATGCGTAAGCTCGACCTGCTCGACTCCTCAGAGACGCTGTCGCGCCCCGCAGTGGCACTCCCACGATAAACATGCCTGATCGCAAGGCGTTTACACGCAAGAACTCGGCTAAGAAGAGTTCTGTGCGCCACCGCGAACACTTCGCACAGAACCCCGTGTACGAACACGGGGTCACACACGTATCAACCGAGCGGATCAGGGTCGCCTTATCCACGTCCTCGGTCTACCCCATGGATGTGCCCACGTGCTTCAACATGGCACACGAACTGGGGTACGACGGGGTAGAAATCATGATCACCCACAACCGCACAACCCAGAACCCGCAATCAATCCACAGCGAAATGCGGCGCACGGGCCTGCCGGTTGTGTCATTTCACGCACCCACATTGCTGTTTCTACCCGGCGTGCTGGATAAAGACCACTGGACGAAACTGCGCAAGACCTGCGACCTTGCGCTGGAATGTGGGGCAGAATCCGTTGTTCTTCACCCGCCATTTAGGTGGCAAGGCGACTACGCAAAAGGATTCGTAGACGGCGTGCGTGAATTGGTGAAAGAAACCGGGCTGAAAATCGCTGTGGAGAACATGTACCCGTGGCGCGCGGGTCTGCGCGAAGTCCTGGTGTACTACCCGGACTGGAACCCGCTTGACGAAGACTACGACCACATGACCTTCGACTTTTCCCACGCATCAACCGCAGGCATGAACGCGCTTGAAACCGTCGCTGACATTCAGGACAAGCTCGCGATCGTCCACCTCACCGACGGATCCGGCTCTCTGCGTGACGAACACCTGGTGCCTGGGCGAGGCAAAATGCCGGTAGCAGAGACTCTGCAGTACTTAGCCAAACACAACTGGTCCGGCGACGTTGTTGTCGAAGTGAACACACGGCTTGTCGCCAAAAGATCAACGCGCACCGCTATGCTCAAGGAGTCCCTCGAATTCGCCCGAAAACACTTAGGGCTCAACGAAGCAACGTAAGGAGCTAAAGCGTGCGTATTGCCTTTGTCGGAACCGGATCCATGGGATCAGCTCTTCTGGAAGGCGTACAAGCCTCCACTGATGCGCAGATCGTCGCAACGTGCGCATCTGCCGCCTCAGCAACCCGCCTTCACGAACGGCTCGGGATCGACACGCTGGCAGTTGAAACGACCTCGGACGCTAACCTCCAAGCCATTCGCGGCGCCCAATTCGTATTCGTGGGCGTGAAACCGTGGATGCTAGCGCAGACGCTGAAAGAAATCGCACCTCACCTGGAACCGCAGGCAGTGGTGATCTCCATGGCGGCAGGGTTCTCGCTTGCAGACATGGCCAAGCACGTGCCCAACAACCCCGTTGTGCGCATCATGCCCAACACGCCCTCGCAAGTGGGCCGAGGTGTCATTGCGCTGTCCGCGGGTCAGGGAGTGAGCGATGAGCAGGTGCAGACGCTCACCGAACTGCTCACCGGCGCCGGGCTGGTGTTCCCGCTTGAAGAAGAACAGATCGGGGCGATGACCGCGATATCTGGTTCTGGTGTTGCCTACTTCTTCCTGCTGGCCGAATCGCTTGCGAAAACTGGCGTGGAATTGGGCTTGGACGCAGAAACCGCAAACCGCATGGTTGCCCAAACCGCACTGGGAGCCGGGTTGCTGTTGGACCGCACGCCTGAACCCGCTGATCTGCGCAAGGCCGTGACCAGCAAGGGCGGGACCACTCATGCGGCAATCGAAACCTTCCGCGCGCACAACTTCGACGACATCGTGTTCAAGGCCGGAACAGCGGCCATTGAACGTGGAAAAGAAATGGAAAGAGAGAACGCTGAATGAGCAAGGACGCCCAGGTTCAGCGACTTGGAGTAGCTGGCGCTGTATGTTTGCTAGGTTTTGCGCTCTACGCCACCCTGTCAGTCATGATGTGGCGGGGCTTCATCAGCCCGTCGTGGGACTTGGGCATCTTTACGCAACTGGCCGATCAGTACGCGCATTTCCGTGCCCCTGTGGTGAATATTAAGGGCGACGGGTACAACCTTTTGGGTGACCACTTCCATCCCATCCTGATCTTGCTTGGTCCCATTTTTCGGATCTTCCCGTCAGGGCTCACGCTGCTGATCATCCAGTCAGCCCTGTTCGCGCTTTCGGCATGGCCACTCACGCGCTTAGCTCTTGAGCGATTTGGCATGACCGGTGGCTCGCTCTTGGGGGCTTCGTACATTCTGTCCTGGGGTTTCATTAACGCAGTGTGGTCCCAGTTCCACGAAATCGCATTCGCAGTGCCACTAATCGCGTTTGGACTGGTGTGGTGGATGCGCGACAAACGCATCCACGCAGCTGTCGCGATTGGTCTTTTGGTGTTCGTGAAAGAAGACCTGGGCCTGATGGTTCTGATGTTCGGGCTTGCTGTTCTGTTGAAAGACCGCAAGGACTGGCAGTGGGCAACCGGCTTCGCTACGTGGGGAATCCTATGGTTCGTGCTCACGGTGAAGGTCATTCTTCCCGCACTCAACCCAATGGGACAGTACGACTACACCGACAACGTCTCCGTTGCTGAAACCCTCACACAGTCGGTCGACACCAAGTTCGCCGTTGTGTGTGTACTGGTTCTGGCAGCCGGTGTGATTGGGCTGAAGAGCCCCTTCATGCTCATGATGCTTCCAACTCTGGCGTGGCGCTTTGTTGGAAACGTCGAGTACTACTGGGGCTTCGACTTCCACTACTCCGCCGTCCTCATTCCAATTGCCGTGGCGTCGATGATTGACGTCGCTCCTCGCCGGTTCTTCAAACTGGCACCAGCGGTTGCGCTGGTGACTGCGTGCGCAATGCTCGCCCAGTCGCAGATCAACCTGTTGTGGAAATACGACCGCTACGCATCACCAAGCGCGCAAAGCGCAATCGAGGCTGCCTCGGAATACGACACGGTGGCCACCGACATTTACTTGCTCGCATACACGGTTCCGCGCACCAACACGTACTGGTTCGGAACCATTGGAGACGTTCAACCCGACGCGGTACTCTTTAACACCACCAAAACCGACTACTCACCGGAATCGTGGGCGCAAAGCAAGTACGGTGGCGTGTGGAACATCGTGTTCGACGACGGGACGTACAAGGTGGCCGCGCGCCAAGAGTGAGGCTAAGGGGACAGTCTTAGGTTTACGGGCGGTCGGCAAACCGGGCCAGGAGCTCTACGTGGCCCGCCACGATGAGCACATCGTGCGGTCCAATGCGACTCGACGGTTCTGCATACGTAAAGTCACGCCCCGGTCCCTTGACACCCACAACGGTGACACCGTACTTCTGGCGAATATCGGACTCTTCCAGGGTGAAGTCCTGTACCTCTTTAGGTGGACGCATTTTCACTACCGCGAACTGACCGTCGTCGAATTCGATGAAGTCAAGCATGCGCGAAGACACGAGGTGGGCCACGCGCGCTCCAGCTTCTGACTCTGGGTACAGAACGTGTTCAGCACCGATGCGCTTGAGGATTCTTCCGTGCGCCAACGAAATAGCTTTTGCCCAGATCTGCTCAACACCCAAGTCCACCAAATTAGCCGTGGTGAGAACGCTCGCCTCAATGGACGTTCCGATCCCCACAACCGCGGTGTTGAAATCCTGGGCACCCACCTGACGCAGAGCTTCAATGTTGGTGGAATCTGCCTCAACAACGTGGGTGAGCTTACCCATCCACTCGCTGACGACCTCGGGGTTGCGTTCCACCGCCATCACCTGCCGGCCCAGCTTCATGAGATTGGACGCGGTCGAAGCGCCAAAGCGACCCAGCCCGATGACCAGGACGGAACTGTTGTCACGGGAGTCTTGTTTAGCCAATGATCGGCCTCTCTTCTGGGTACCTGAACAAGCGCTTTGTGGATCGGCTGGACACTGCCGCAGCAAGGGTAATCGTCCCTAAGCGACCCAATAACATTAGCGAACTGAGAATGTAGAGGCCAGAGTCTGGGGCCGTGCTGGTGATCCCCATGGACAGTCCCACGGTGCCAAACGCAGAGATCACTTCGAACAACACCCGGTCAAGCGACTCGTGGGTGACCTGGAGCAGCGCAATCGTGCCAACAAGAACCAGGGCCAGACCTGCGAAGACCACCGAAATCGCGACTCGGACCACATTGTGTCCGATCCTGCGACCAAAAGAAGTGACATCGTCATAACCGCGTGCTTCAGCCCACGCCGCCATGACCAACACAGCTAGCGTCGTCACCTTGACGCCACCCGCGGTTGACGAGGACCCTCCACCAATGAACATGAGGATGTCCGTGACCAAGTGGCTCGCTGGGCTCAGAAGCGCCATATCGATCGTGTTGAACCCGCCCGATCGGGTCATCACCGACATGAACAACGTTTCCCAGAAAGTGGCCCCGAACCCCTTGTTTCCAAGTGTGTCGGGGTTGTTGAATTCCAGCCCAAAGAAAAGGAAGAAGCCCACGGCCACCAAGATCGCCGAGGTGGTGAGGGTGAGTTTTGTGTGCAGGTCCCACGAACGCGGCTTGTTCCACAGAATGGTTGCTACCAGGATGACCGGGAAGCCCAAGGAGCCCACGAATACCGAAAGCATGAGTGTGAATAGGATCCACGGATCGTCGGCGTAGTAGGCCATGCCACCCGGGTGGATTGCAAAACCTGCGTTATTGAACGACGAAACAGAATAGAAGATTGAATACCACACGGCGGTGCCCACTTCCTCTCCTCGCATGAGGAAGCGCGGAAAAAGCATCGCAAAGATGACGCTTTCAACGGTCAGCGCCGCGATCACAACCGCGCGGAGAAGCGACCCCACCTGTCCCAGCGAGCCCGCGTTAGTTGCTTGCATCGCAATGAGACGTTGGCGAACTCCAAGGCCCTTGGAAACGACCATCCCAAGGACCGAGGCCAAAGTGAGGATGCCCAAGCCACCCAATTGAACCGCCACAACGATCGTGACCAGTCCAAACCCAGTCCAGTAGTCCTGAAAGTCCACCGGAGTTAATCCCGTGACACACACTGCTGACACAGTGACCGTGAGTGACCGTGCAAAAGATATGTCGTTTGGGTTCTGATGCGCGATGGGCAACAGAAGCAAAACAGTAAAGAGCGCGACAACTGCCAAGAACGAAAAGATCGCCAAACGCGCCGGCGACGCTTCGGCAACCCGGTCAATGAAGTCGCGCGTGCGTCGCCCCGGCGAAAATATAACTTGGGCGAAGGTTCGCTTGGGAGAACTCACGAATGACAGCATAGTGGGATCGGCGCACTGAAGGGCTAGAGTGGTGACATGAGCCACGATGTTTTTGTTGTCTGGGACGAATCAGTGACCGAATACAACTTTGGTCCCTCCCACCCTATGCATCCGTTGCGCTTAGATTTGACCGCCAAGCTGGCAACGGATCTCAATATTTTTGACCACCCCCGCGTCCACCTCGGCGCAATTCCTCAGGTTGACGACGTCGCACTGAAGAAACTGCACTCTGCCGACTTCATTGAGGCAGTGAAAGACGCCGGACGTACCAGTGAACTTTCGAAAGAGATCATTGAGGCCTACGGGGTGGGTACGGAAGACGTTCCACGGTTCGACGGAATCCACGAAGCCTCCGGTCGCCTTTACATGGGGTCGATCGCAGCCGCTCAAGCCGTCATCAAGGGCTCATATGTGCGGGCCGTGAACTTCTGTGGCGGAATGCACCACGCGATGCCCGGCAAAGCCGCAGGATTCTGCGTGTACAACGACGTGGCTGCCGCGGTCCAAGAGTTCCTCGACAACGGGTACGAACGCGTTGCCTACATTGACCTCGACGCTCACCACGGAGACGGGGTCGAACACTTCTTCTGGGACGACCCGCGGGTACTCACCGTTTCCCTCCACGAAAACGGTCGGTTCCTGTTCCCCGGGACCGGTTTCGCCGCCGACATCGGAGGCCTCCAAGCAGCCGCGAGTGCCATGAACGTGGCGCTCCCACCTCGGACGTCCGACTCAGACTGGTTGCGCGCACTCGACGCCACCGTCCCGCACGTACTCCGGGAATTCAAACCGCAAGTGATCGTGTCGCAACACGGGTGTGACGGGCACAGACTGGACCCTCTCACGCACCTGCGCCTCTCCGTTGACGCGATGCGCCGAGGTGCCGAATGGGTGCGTGACCTCGCCGACGAACTGTGCGACGGAAAGTGGGTAGCAACCGGCGGCGGTGGGTACGCCATCATCGACGTTGTGCCACGAACTTGGTCACAGATCGTTGCGATAGCCGCCGGAATCGACCTGGAGCCCGGCACGGAAATCCCGCAACGGTGGCGCGACTACGTCATGACACTCACCGGCAGGGAAGCCCCCGTTCGCATGACGGATGGTGGCACCAACGACTACCAACCGTGGACGCAAGGCTACGATCCGGAAGCGGACATCGACCGCGCTGTCATTGCCACGCGCAAAGCGATCTTCCCGTTCTACGGCCTGGACCCGTACTACGACTGACCGCGTTATTTTGACCACACTCGTTTGAGATGGATACCCGCCTACCGATACACTAACGTGGTTATGTTCAGCTCGTGGGCACCTAAAGTTCACGAGAAGTTGCCGAGTATTGAGGTACCTTATGGGTTCAGTCATTAAGAAGCGTCGCAAGCGGATGTCGAAGAAGAAGCACCGCAAGCTTCTGCGTAAGACGCGTCACCAGCGTCGCAACAAGAAGTAATCTACGTGTCACAAATCCCCGTCGATGAAGCGTCGGCGGGGTTTCGTGCGTAAACGAAACCATGTCGGGAAACACAGTGACGTTTGTGGACCGCGCAGGTTGTCACCTGTGCGACGAAGCAAAAACAACAGTCACTCACGTCATCGACCAAGTGGCCCAAGAGACGGGGCACACATGGACGCTCAATGTGGTCGACGTTGATAGCGACAGCGAATTGCTGGAACGCTACGACTGGGAAGTTCCGGTCGTGCTGGTCAACGGTCGGCAACACAGCTTTCACCGAGTAGATGCGCGTCGGTTGAAGGCCTCGCTCATTCGCGCATCCAACACAAACTAAAGCTAGCCAGATTTAGTCCGCACAAGATCTAGTCCACACAACATATCCGCACAACCTAGTTGCGTTTGAGGGGTTCTCAGTGTCGTTGCTCGTCCTAGGTGTTTCACACCGCACCGCTCCTATGAGCGTGCTCGATGCGTTCGCCTTTGACGCGCCCGCAGTCGAGCAATTGCGCTCGCGGGTCTGTGCAGGCGAATACGTCATGGGTGTAGTTGTGCTGGCGACGTGCAACCGAGTCGAAATCATCGCCGATGTCTCCGGCTTCCACGGCGGGCTCGCCGATCTGGGTTCCGCCTTGGTCGACATGACGTCTTTCGACTGGAAAGAGCTGGCCGGTCACCTGTTCGTGCGCTACGAAACGGAAGCGTATGAACACCTGTTTGAACTCACCACGGGCCTGGACTCAATGGCGATTGGTGAGGCGCAAATCCTGGGCCAAGTGCGGACTGCACTCAACGAAGCCCGCACTGCTGGCACCTTGACTGGTGATCTGGAACGCGCGGTCAGTCGAGCGTTAGAAATCGGAAAGCGAGCCCACACCGAAACCGCACTCGACACCGTCTCAAACTCGCTTTTGGACACTGCTCTCTTTGCCGCCCGTGAACACCTGGGCGAAATCAGTGGAGCCCGCGCACTCGTCGTGGGTGCCGGTGCCATGTCAGGACTGGCCGTCGCCACGTTGGTGCGCTCAGGAGTCTCATCACTCACGGTCATCAATCGGACATCAGAGCGTGCCCTTCGCCTGATCGAACACGCCGAAGAGCTCGCACAACAACTGGGCACGTACCTCACCACCTCGTTCACCGAGCTGTCAGAAGGCTCACTCGTCGACGAAATCCGCCACTCCAACCTGATCGTCAGCGTAACGGGTGCGCGCGGAACCGTGATCAACACCGACACCGTGGTGAAAGCCATGAGCTCCACCCCGGAACCGCACAAGCGTGCGTTCATCGACCTCGCAATGCCCTTCGACATTGAGCACAGCGTTGCCGACATTCCGCACGTGAGCCTCATGGGGCTGGAACAACTGTCCATGGAATTCGCACAGAGCAACCTAGCCGCGGACTCCCGTGCGGTCGACGCGCTGGCACAAGTGCGCGCACTCATCCGCCAAGCCATGAACCAGGTCGCAGCAGATAAAGCGGCGTCCAAGATCAACCCCACCGTGGTTGCCCTGCGCAAACGCGCCAGCCAAATCATCGATGCTGAATACACCCGCCTGGTGAACAAACTGGGGGATGACGTCAGCGAAGACGTGCAAGCCGAAATTCGTAAATCCCTCAACCGCACAGTCGACAAGATCCTGCACAACCCCACCGTCCGGGTGAAGGAACTCGCGCTCACCGAAACCAGTACGGACTACGCGGCTGCGCTGTCCACGCTTTTCGACCTCACCGCAGCACCTGAAACCTCAGAGCTCCCAATCGTCAAAGCCAAGAACCACAGCACCAACCAAAGCAAGGCCAAGAACAACACGGCGAAGAGCAGCCCAGCCAAATCCACCACAACCGACGGAACCACACCAGTTGGCGACCACACGCTCGACGTGGTGGAGCCAGAAGGATGGACACGAACGGTCCGGCTGGGAACTCGCCGATCGAACCTGGCGCGCTCGCAGTCAGTGGGAGTCGCTCACGACATTGCCGCACACACCGGGTGGCGCGTGGAAATCGTCGAGGTCGTCACAGAAGGCGACGTCAACATGACCCCGTTGGCCAACATGGGCGGAACGGGCGTGTTCGTGTCTGCAGTGCGGCAGGCCCTGCTGTCAGGCAAAATCGACATCGCCGTCCACTCACTCAAAGACCTTCCCACCGCGCAGGCGCCGGGAATTACCTTGGCGGCTGTACCACCTCGGGTAGACCCGTCCGACGTCCTTGTGGCCCGCGACGGACTCACCTTCGACCAGCTTCCCCAGGGCGCGATCGTGGGAACCGGTTCGCCGCGCCGTGCCGCGCAAATGCGTGCAGTCCGCCCGGATCTGGACATTCGTGGTGTGCGCGGAAATGTGGGCACCCGCATCAAGTACGTCACTGACGGCCGCATCGACGCCGTCGTTCTGGCCGCCGCCGGTATGCGCCGGTTGGGGCGCCTAGCCGAGGTGACCGAGACCTTGGCGACCGACCTTATGTTGCCAGCCCCGGGGCAGGGGGCGCTGGCGATCGAGTGCCGCGCAGAAAACGCGGACCGCGACCCGTTCGACGCGAAACTGCGGTCAGGGCTGTTGGCAATCCACGACGAAACCACGTACCGCGCGGTCGTCGCTGAACGCGCCATTTTGTCGCGTGCGCAGGCCGGATGTTCAGCTCCGATTGGTGCGCTTGCGAACGTGACTGAACGGTCCATTGAACTGTCTGCCGTGATGGCCGACGATGCTGGTAAGCTGGCGCGAATTACCCGGTCAGTGGCTAACACGGGTGTCAACGCCGCGATCGACGTGGGAACCCAGATCGCCGATGAACTTCTCGACACCTTGGGCGTTGTTCCAGATACGTTGACCGGTGCGAATGCTCCGAAAGCTCAACTTGAGGTAAAACCATGAGTGCTTCAACGGTGTTTCCACTGATCCCGCAAAAACCGCTGGTTGTTTTTATGGGAACCGGGCCGGGTGACCCCGGACTGCTACCTGTGCGTTCCGCCGACATTCTGGCCAGCGCGCAGGTCGTTGTGTATGACCCGGCTTTTCACACTGACATTGTCGACACGTACGCGCCTTCTCAGACCGCGCGGGTTGAAGAGACGTCGTTGGGTCAAACGGCGTCCACACGTGGTCGGAAGATGGGTGAACTGGCCAAAGAGCATGGCCTGGTTGTGCGGTTGTACGCGGGTGACGGCGTTCTGTTTTCGGCTCTGAACTCTGAAGGTGTTGCCGTGCGTCGCACGGGCACCGGTATCGAGGTGGTCCCCGGGGTTGGCCTGTCGGCCGCCGTGGCATCGTTTACGGGAACCCCAATCACCACCAACCGCGTGCGGTCCCTGCGGTTTGTCGAAGCCGGAGAAATGACCCACACGGATGTGTCCAAGCACCGCAACACTGCCCACGTTTTGTCTGGTGACAGCGAAAACACGGTCGCTGCGATCCGGTCGCTCCTCAACGACGGGTGGGACCCGGCCACACGCGTGCTCGCAGTTGTGCGGGTGTCCCGCGTGCGTCAGGTGTCCGTGGACACCACTTTGGGTGCTTTGGAACAGCGTCTGGAGAACGAGCCCGTTCCACAGGAAACGATTGTCACGATCCTGGGCGCGGGAATTGAGGACCGCGGCCCGCTTTCGTGGTTTGAAACGAAGCCCCTGTTCGGATGGAACGTGCTGATTCCGCGCACCCGTGAGCAGGGTGAGATCACCGCCCAGGTGCTCCATGAGTACGGCGCGGAGTCCGAGGTCGTTCCCACGATCGCTATCCAACCACCTCGGACGCCGGGGCAGATGGAGCGCGCGATGCGCGGGCTTGTCGACGGGGACTACCAGTGGGTTGGGTTCACGTCGATCAACGCGGTGCGCGCCGTGCGGGTCCTGTTGGGTGACCTGGGGCTGGACGTGCGCTCCTTAGCTGGCGTGCGCGTTGCCGCTGTGGGGGCGCAGACCGCGGCTGCCTTGCGGGAGTGGGGGATTGAGCCGGAGCTCGTTGCTACGACCGAAGAGTCCGCGCGCGGGCTGGCCGCTGACTGGCCGGTGTTTGACGACGTAGAAGGTTTCAACCGTGTGTTGTTGCCGCGGGCGGATATTGCGACCGAGGTGTTGGTCAACGGCCTGCAGGAAAAGGGTTGGAAGGTCGACGATGTGACGGCCTACCGGACCGTCCGTGCCGCCCCGCCACCGGCTCCTACCCGTGAGGCGATTAAGCGTGGCGATTTCGACGCTGTTCTGTTTACGTCGTCATCGACCGTGCGCAACCTTGTGGGTATCGCAGGTAAGCCACCGGCAACCACGGTCGTCGCCTGTATTGGACCGGCCACTGCGCAAACTGCGGAGTCTCACGGGCTGGTCGTCGACATTGTTTCTCAGGAAGCTAACGTCAAATCTTTAATTGAGGACCTCGCTGAATATGCGCGCGATCTGCGGGATCGTGCGGAAGCTCAAGGCGAGCCCGCTCTTCGGCCCTCGGAGCGTCGCCGTACCAGGAGAAAGTCATAATGTTCCGTCCACGTCGTCTTCGTAGCACGCCAGCAGTACGCAGGCTTGTACAAGAGAACAGGCTTCATGCTGCTGACTTGATTGAAACGCTCTTCGTCAAGGAGTCGTTGACCGAGCCGGCTCCATTGACGTCCATGCCAGGGGTTGTGCAGCACACGCTCGATTCACTTGTGGAAGCGTCACGCAACGCCGTTGACGCGGGCGTGGGTGGCATCATGCTGTTTGGGATTCCGAGCCACCGTGATGAAACGGGTTCTCAGGCGTTGGCTGAAGACGGGATTCTGAACCGTGCAATCCGTGCGGTCGTGGAGGCCGTGGGTGACCAGACGGTGGTCATGGCGGATCTGTGCCTGGACGAGTTCACGTCACACGGCCACTGTGGTGTTCTCACGGACACGGGTGAAGTGGACAACGACGCCACGGTTGAGCTGTATGCCCAGATGGCAGTGGCCCAGGCGCGTGCGGGCGTTCACGTGATTGGCCTGTCCGGCATGATGGACGGTCAGGTGGCGCGAGTGCGCGAAGCGCTTGACGAAGCTGGTTTCATCAACACAATTATTATGGCGTACGCCGCTAAGTACGCTTCGGCGTTCTACGGGCCATTCCGGGAAGCAGTTGACTCGCAGCTGAAGGGTGACCGCCGTACATATCAGCAGAACCCGGCTAACGGTCGCGAAGCTCTCACGGAGGTCGCGTTGGACGTCGACGAAGGCGCCGATATCGTCATGGTGAAACCTGGCATGCCGTACTTGGACGTGCTCGCTGAAGTGAGTGACGCAGTGACCGTTCCCGTGTGGGCGTACCAGGTCTCTGGTGAGTACGCGATGATCGAGTTCGCGGCCGCCGCGGGAGCGATCGACCGCGACGCCGCAATCATGGAAAGCCTGACTGCGTTTAAGCGCGCAGGAGCCGACGCGATTTTGACCTACTGGGCGACCGAGGTTGCTTCCCGGTTGAATGGCCAATCATGACGGCCGCTCAGAGTCCAGTAAATTCTGACGCAAACACTGTCCAATGGCTTGACGATTCTGAGCAACTCGCATGGCGCCACATGGTTGAGTCGTGGCGCTTGATGATGGCTGTTTTGGATAAGGACTTGCGCGTCGCGTACGGGATCGGGATTCCGGAGTACGAGGTGTTGGTCCGCTTGTCGGAATCCGAGGACTGGTCGTGTCGCATGTCGGAGTTGGCGTACGAGATCGGTATGTCGCGTTCTCGCCTGACCCACATTGTTGCCAGGATGGAAAAGCGGGGTCTGGTAGAGCGGGAGTCCGCAGTGGGTGACGGCCGAGGTGTCCGTTGCTGTATGACGGACGCCGGCTGGGAACTGTTACAGGAGGCCGCTCCCACACATGTCACGGGTGTGCGAGAAAATTTTGTTGATGTGTTGGACCCGGTTGAGCTTAAAGCGCTGGGCGAAATGTACGAGAAGGTTCACACACACCTTCGCGAGTTAGCCTAGATACGAGGAGGATTTTTCATGTCCCACGTAACTTCTGAGTCGGAACGTCTATTTGCCCGAGCCCAGTCTGTTATTCCTGGCGGAGTGAATTCCCCGGTTCGTGCGTTTAAAGCAGTAGGGGGAACGCCACGCTTCATCCGTAGCGCTAAAGGCGCGCTGTTGTACGACGCAGACGGCAACGAGTACGTCGACCTCATTGGTTCGTGGGGCCCCATGATCCTGGGACACTCGCACCCGCAGGTTCTCGACGCGGTTCACGCGGCTGCTGACCAGGGTTTCTCTTTTGGTACCCCGTCTGAAAACGAAGTCGCGCTGGCAGAAGAAATCGTTGCTCGCGTAGACCCGGTTGAGCAGGTGCGCTTGGTGTCGTCAGGAACCGAAGCGACCATGAGCGCGATCCGTTTGGCCCGCGGTTTCACTGGACGGTCACGCGTGGTGAAGTTCGCTGGTTGCTACCACGGGCACGTCGACGCTCTTTTGGTTGCGGCCGGTTCAGGTGTCGCTACCTTTGGTCTGCCCGACACTCCTGGCGTGGTCGCCGGGGAAGCGTCAGAGACCTTGGTTGTTCCGTACAACGACGCGCAAGCGCTCACGGAAGTGTTCGAGAAGTACGGCGACTCGATCGCATGCGTCATCACGGAGGCCTGCCCCGGAAACATGGGTATTGTGCCACCTCGGGACGGCTTCACCCAGCTCATTCGCAAACTCACACGGGAACACGGTGCCCTCATGATCTCGGACGAGGTCATGACAGGTTTCCGCGTGTCTGAGGCCGGATGGTACGGCTATGAATCTGGTCTAGGTGAGGGTTACCCGGACGGACCTGCCGATCTGTTCACGTTCGGAAAGGTTATGGGTGGCGGTTTCCCCACGGCTGCTTTCGGTGGACGCGCCGATGTCATGGCACACCTCGCCCCAGCCGGTCCCGTGTATCAAGCGGGAACCTTGTCTGGGAACCCTGTTGCAACGGCCGCAGGTTTGACCACGTTGAAGCTGACCAAGGAACTCGATGTGTACAGTCACATCGAATCGGTTGCCGACCAGTTGCGCGCAGCAGTGACCCAGGAGCTGACACGGGCCGGTGTGCCTCATACGGTGCAGAGCGCGAACTCCATGTTCTCGGTGTTCTTTACCGACCGCCCCGTGATCAACTACGCTGACGCTCAGTCACAGAACAGTGACGCGTATGCGGCGTTCTTCCACGCGATGCTCGACCAGGGTGTGCACTTGCCACCAAGTGCGTATGAAGTGTGGTTCTTGTCGTTGGCACACACTCCCGAGGTCGTTGACCGGATTGTGTCCGCGTTGCCTGCCGCTGCACGTGCCGCCGCTCAAGCGAAAGGCTGAAAATGATTATCCGTGTTCACCTGAATCGACACGGCGAAGTCCACAACCCTGAAGGTATTTTGTACGGTCGCCTTCCCGGTTTTGGATTGTCTGAAGTTGGCCGTCTCATGGCTCAACGCGTCGCTGAGCACTACACCGGGCCGGATTTTATGGTCCGGGACCTGGTGCGTTCCCCGCTTTTGCGGACTAAGGAGACCATCGCTCCGCTTGCTAATGCGGTGAACATCGAACCTCTGGTTGACGAGCGGGTCATTGAAGCGGAAAACCAGTTCGAAGGCACCAAAGTGGACCGCCATTCGCTCATGCAACCGCAGAACTTGCAACGCTTGTACAACCCGCTTAAACCGTCGTGGGGTGAACCGTATGTCAATCAGGTGCGCCGAATGCGAGCGGCTGTCGCCAGTGTGCACCGCCGTTTAGAGGACATCGCGCGAAGCGAGAAGCTTGAGGTGGTTGACGGCGTGATCGTGTCGCACCAGCTTCCCATTTGGGTGACTCGCTTGGACGCGGAAGACCGTCCGCTGGTCCACGACCCACGCCACCGCGAATGCTCGCTGGCTTCATCCACGACTCTCACATTTGAAAATGGTTCACTCGTCGATGTTGGGTACAACGACATCGCGAAGGATCTGCAACCGGTGAAAGGGGTTGCTGGGGCATGACCGTGAACCGTCGTAAGGCTCTCACTGCAACGTTGGCGACAGCAGTGCTGGTGGCCACCAGCGCCTGTTCAACGGAATCCGATTCGCTTGCCGATCAAGCTGGATCCGGCCAAGGCTATGTTTCTGGTTCAGGTGTTGTCACGCAGATTCCGGAAGCGGAACGCGGAGAACCCGTCGATTTCGACTTCACGCTCTTGGACGGAACAGAAGGCTCGGTCAAGGACTACAGGCCCAAGCTCGTGGTGGTGAACTTGTGGTACGCGTCGTGCCCGCCGTGCCGTAAAGAAGCCCCTGCACTCAATGAGGTTGCCAGCAAGTTCGCCGACGATGCGGAGTTCTTGGGCGTTAACGTCCGGGACGGAAAAGCGGCAGCAGAAGGCTTCACCAAGACCTTTGATGTGAAGTACGCAAATACCCTCGATACTGACGGTTCGATTGTTGCGTCTCTTTCCAAAGTGCTACCCCCACAAGCCACTCCGTCCACGGTTATCCTCGATAAGGAAGGACGGCCGGCAGCACGCGTTGTGGGTGCGGTAGAAGAATCGACGTTGCGAGGTTTGATCGAAGAAACCATGGGCCATTGATGCCCGTGAACCTAATCGCGTCTGCCGGACAGTCGTTCGCCGACACCGTTCTCAACGGCCCCATTCTGTTAGCAATGGCGGTCGCGCTCCTGGCTGGACTCGTGTCGTTTCTTTCGCCCTGTATTCTTCCTTTGGTACCCGGCTACGTGGGCTATGTGACCGGGCTGACCGGAACGCACGTCAAGGACAAGAAAACCTGGACAGTACTCGCAGGCGTGGGACTGTTCATCCTGGGTTTCGCCACCGTCTTCGTGGCGATTGGGATCCTGTTTTCCGGACTGGGTGCCTTGGTATCACAGTGGATTGATGTCGTCACCCGGATTTTTGGTGTCATCGTCGTGATCCTGGGAATCGCTTTCCTGGGCGGTTTCCAGCGTCTGCAGAACGATGTGCGGATCTCGAAACGACCTCGGGCGGGGCTCTTAGGAGCGCCCCTTTTGGGCGCGACCTTCGCCTTAGGCTGGACCCCGTGTATTGGGCCCACGCTGGCAGCGGTGCTGGCCATGTCCACCAGCTTTGGAGGAACCGGAAACGTGCTTCGCGGAGCGGTGCTGACCTTTGTGTACTGCTTGGGAATCGGGATACCGTTCCTCATCGTCGCGTTTCTCATCCACAAGGGAATGGGCAAGCTCGAATGGGTTCGCCGTCACCAACGGGGTATTGTGCGGGCAGGCGGAATCATGCTGATCGTGCTGGGCCTGGCCATGGTGACTGGGCTATGGAACCTCATGATGAGCTATATGCAACTGTGGGCTAACGGATTCGAGTTGGTGGTGTAGTGAGTAAGAACACGCAAGCTCCTGCAAACATTGGTGCGGTAGGAATGCTGCGCTGGGCATGGCGACAGCTCACCACCATGCGTTTCGCCCTTATTCTGCTCTTGGTACTGGCCATGGCAGCGGTTCCTGGCTCCCTGTTGCCACAACGCATTCAAGACCCCGGCAAGGTGCGCACGTTCATTGAGGACAACGGCACTTTGGGTGAGGTGCTCGACAAACTGCAGATGTTCGACGTGTATTCGTCGGTGTGGTTTTCTGCCGTGTACATCCTGCTCATGGTGTCGTTGGTGGGCTGTATTGTTCCCCGGTGCGGCCAGCACTTTAAGGCCATGCGCATGGCCCCGCCCAAAGCACCGCGCAGGCTCACCCGTATGCCTGCTCACCAGGAGTGGGAACTTGAAGATAGTGACACTGACGACTTCTTGGACCGTGCGCAGCGCGTCTTGAAGAAGGCCGGGTACCGCACAGTGCGCAACGATGACCACGTTGCGGCTGAACGCGGGTACTTGCGCGAAACCGGAAACCTGTTGTTCCACTTTTCGATCTTGTGGGTCGTTGTGGTATTCGCTCTGGGTGCGCTCGTGTCGTATTCGGGGCAACGGATTCTGGTTGAGGGTGAAACGTTCTCCAACTCGCTGGTGTCCTATGACGACTTCAAACCGGGCACCTACTACAACCCGGACAATCTGGACGACTTCCGCATCACACTCAACCGTTTTGACGCCACGTTCGACAGTGAGTCGGTGGGACCACAGTTTGCTCAGCCCCGGCACTTCGCCGCAAATGTGACCACTAACTACCAGGGTGTTGAAGAGACCAAGGTTCTGCAGGTCAACGAGCCCGTGCGCTTTGGTCGCACCAGCGTGTATCTCACGGGTAACGGTTACGCTCCCGAGGTGACGGTGAAGAACGCGAAGGGCGACGTCACCTTCTCCGGTCCCGTTGTGTTCCTGCCGGTTGACGGAACGTATGCCTCCCGAGGTGTCGTCAAGGTTCCGGATACCGGTGGCGAACAGTTGGGATTTGGGGGAGTGTTCCTCCCTACGGCGGGATTCAATGACCAGGGTGAGCTGATTTCGACGTTTCCCGCGGCCGATCAGCCGTACTTGGTGATGAGCGTGTACGAGGGCGACCTGGGATTGGACGACGGGATCGCTCAGAACGTGTATGAACTCGATACCTCGAAGATGCGCGCGGTCACTGGCAAGGACGGTAAACCCGTCACGCTTCAGATGGCACCGGGAGAGACCGTCGAGTTGCCAGACGGTAGGGGCACGGTGACGTTTGATGGCGTGAAACGCTTCGTCGCTGTCGACATCCACTCCAACCCCACGCAGGTTGTGCTCTTGGTAGGTGCGGTTCTGCTCATGGTGGGACTGGGGCTGTCATTGTTCATTCCGCGCCGTCGTATGTGGGTGCGCGTCACTGATGGGCGAGTCGAAGTTGCGGCGCTTGCACGTGGCGAAGACCCCAGGGTCAAACACGCAGTAAAAACGCTTGCCGTACACTTGAATGAATCTGCGCGTGAAGAGGAAGATTAATGGACGTTTCTGTTGTTTGGGCTAGCTGGTCCAATCTGCTGATTTATTCGGCCATGGCGGTCTACGCGATCGCATTCATCATTTACTCTCTGGACCTTTTTGGCGACACTGCTCAGGACAAGAGCCAAGTAAAGAACAACACCAAGACCACCGCAAAAGCCAGCGCGGTTGCACGTACCTCACGTAATCGCGGTGGCGGGGTAGCGGTAGCTGAACGCGACGAGGATTTTCCAGTTCCGGTAGCTGAAACACATGACTTCAGGCGCTGGGCACGCGTTGGAACGGCGCTCACAGTCCTGGCTGTTCTCATGCACGTGGGCGCCGTCGTCACACGCACCATTGCAGTCATGCGTGTCCCGTGGGGCAACATGATGGAGTACGCGCTGGTTGCGTCCGCCCTGGCTGTCATCACGTACCTGGCCGTGTTGAAGTTCCGCGACCTGCGCTTCATGGGAACGTTCGTCGCAGGTTTCGCGCTGATCACTCTGGGCCTGTGCATTACGGTGTTCTACACTCCGGCGGCTCAGCTCATTCCTGCTCTTCAGTCGTACTGGATTTACATCCACGTACCCATTGCGATCCTGTCTACCGCCCTGTTGACCGTGTCCGCCGTGATCGCGATCTTCCAGTTGCTCACCATCAACTACGAAAAACGTGTGAAGGAAGACCGGCCCATTCCTAAGGCACTGCGGTTCTTGGCTCGTACGCCTGCTTCTGACCGTATTGAGATCGTGTCGTATCGCTTGGCCGCGGTTGGGTTCATCACATGGACCTTCACGCTGATCGCTGGAGCGATCTGGGCCGAGGTCGCGTGGGGTCGTCCGTGGGGCTGGGACACCAAGGAGATCTGGACGTTTGTTGTGTGGGTCATCTATGCCGCGTACCTCCACGCACGTGCAACCCGAGGTTGGTCGCAACGCGCAATCGCGATCCTCAACCTGGTCGGTTTCTCTACCGTTCTATTTAACTTCGCGGTGGTCAACATCTACTTCAACGGTCTCCACAGCTATTCTGGGCTCAAATAATAAAACGAACACAGTATGTGTAAACCCTGAGAGTAGGAAACACTCTCAGGGTCGTTTTATCTCATAAACCGTGGTTTACATGCAGTGATGGCGGTTTTTGCAGATCTCCGTTCCTTAACAAAACTTGTGCAAACGAGGCTTTCCGTTGAGAAAACAGTGAGCAGTTGAAAGCGTTGATATCTGGATAGCTACATCGCACATGAGGAGTTGTTGTTGTGAGTCAACCGCAGTTGAAGGAGCCGGACACCTCTACTGTTCGAAGGGCCGTCGCGGCTTCTGCAATCGGTAACGCGACTGAATGGTTCGACTACGGTATCTACGCCGTTTCCGTCACCTACATCACGCAACACTTTTTCCCGGGTGAGTACGGAACCATTCTGGCGCTGGCAACCTTCGCGTTTTCGTTCCTGGTGCGTCCGCTGGGAGGTATCTTCTGGGGGCCAATGGGAGACCGCCTCGGGCGCAAGCACGTCCTTGCACTCACCATCCTGATGATGGCAGGCGCCACCTTCCTGATTGGTGTGCTCCCCACTCACGAAACCATTGGTATCGCAGCCCCGATTCTGCTTGTGATCCTGCGCGCCGTGCAAGGGTTCTCCTCCGGTGGTGAATACGGTGGTGCGGCCACCATGATGGCCGAATATGCGCCGCGTAACCGCCGTGGATTCTGGGGAAGCTTCCTGGAGTTCGGAACCCTGGCTGGTTTTGCTCTGGGCTCGCTCATTGTGTTGATGGGTGAACTGACGATCGGTAACGAAGCAATGATGGATTGGGGATGGCGCGTGCCGTTCCTGATTGCCGGTCCGCTGGGAATCGTGGGTCTGTACTTGCGAAGCAAACTGGGCGAATCGCCAGTGTTCGAAGAAATGGACGAAAAAGGTTCCGACGAAGGATCGACAGGCAAGGTCTTTGGCTCACTGTTTAAGAACCACTGGCAGCAGATCCTCATTATGACCGGGCTGGTCACGGCTGTGAACGTCGTGAACTACACGCTCTTGTCATACATGCCCACCTACTTTGAAAACAGTGTTGAGCTGTCCTCGCAGACGACGCTGACCATTATGTTCCTCGCGCAGTTCGGCATGATGCTGCTGATGCCTATTGGCGGGTTCTTGAGCGATAAGTTTGGGCGTAAGCCTATGTGGGCGTTCTCCATGATCGGACTGATTGTGGCTTCCGTGCCCATGTACATGATCATGCCAAACGGTTTCTGGTTTGCTCTGCTGGGTATTTTCGTCCTGGGAGTCCTGTACATCCCGCAGCTGTCGTCGATTTCTGCGACATTCCCAGCCATGTTCCCCACCCAGGTGCGTTACGCGGGCTTCGCTATCACGTACAACGTTGCCACCGCAGCCTTCGGTGGAACCGCACCTTCCGTGAATGAGTGGTTGATTGGTAAGACCGGTTCGCCGCTGGTGCCGGCCTTCTACATGATGGGTGCGTGCGTGATTGGTCTGATTGCAACCCTGTGCATGAAGGAGACGGCAGGGGCTACGATTCGCGGAAACCAGCTCCCCGAGGTGGGTGTCGAGGCGAAGTTCGAGGCAGACGCTAAATAGTCTGGGCGCGCTCGATGTGAGCGACGCTAAATAGTCTGGGCACGCTCGATTTGAGCGGTGATGGCTACGTAGACCTCTTCGATGGGGTCACGTAGCAGCGCTTGCCCGTAGGTGCGACGACGGTGGCCTGGGCATTCGAGGATTAGAGTTCCAAAGCGACCACGCTTGTAGCTAATGTGCGTCTGTTCCAGGGGCCATGATTCGGCGTCTCTGATGCGGCCGATTTTAGGGAACTCGACCGTCTTATCGGTGACCGTGAAATGCACGCCGGATTCCAGTGGTCCCGCGAGGATTGACCGCCTCATTCGTGCGGCAAATATGCCGAACGCAGAAAGCGAAAATAACACCAGGCACGCGACACCTGATTCCATCCATTCACGTGATTCAGGCTCCGTGGCGAAAGTGACCCACGCGATGAAGATGCCCAGCAGGCCAAAAATGACTGCTCCAGTCCACAGCAACATGAGGTTGAAAAACCTGGAGACCCGCAGGTTTTGCGACAGTGATTCTCTAACCCGAACTTCGTACCGTACGTGAGGGGAGTGTTCCACAGCTACTCCTCGCTATGAGGTTCGCCGGTCTCACCGGGTTCATCAGGGTTGTTGCGTCCCTGCTTCTTGCGACGCTCCCAGTCCAAGTCTTCTGAAATTTTGCGTAGGTAGTCGGGGTCGTCGTCAGGGGCCACTCCGCGGGCGGGTGCGCTCCCGGTAGTACCTCGACCAAACAGGAACCACAAGAGCAGCCCCACCAGTGGGACCAGAAGAATGACAGCAATCCACGCGATCTTGGGCATGATCCGAATCTGGTCTTTGTCACGGAGCGCGGCATCAAAAACCGAGTACAGAGCCACAGCGACGTATATGACGATGGCACCTAGCAGGATTCGAGACATGCCACCCAGTTTATGTGATGGGTGATCTTCGCCGGCTACGTGGACTGAAGTAAACTCGTTACATCATGCGTGACTATGTG
Organism: Brevibacterium sp. ACRRH; assembly: GCF_022346365.1. Classification (NCBI taxonomy): domain Bacteria; kingdom Bacillati; phylum Actinomycetota; class Actinomycetes; order Micrococcales; family Brevibacteriaceae; genus Brevibacterium; species Brevibacterium sp. ACRRH. Next base: position 165,396 of record NZ_JAKRMN010000003.1, on the reverse strand, counting down.
CTGTACTTGCTGGCCCGCCTGGCCGTTCTGGTTATTGTCGTGGCGCTGACTATTACGATTTTTGGTTTCAACCTGATCTCGATGATTTGCGCGATCCTCATTTCAGCGTTTGTGAGCTACCTGGTTCTGGCTGGTTTGCGCACTCGAGCCACCGACGGCCTTATTGAGCGAAACAAGAACCGGAAAGCCCGCGCGCCTCAAGTCAAGAAGGTCAAGAAAGACTCTGACGAAGCCATCGAAGACGCGCAGATAGACGGGTCTCAGGAATAGACGCAGGTTTACCTGTCGTTCAAGCTCGCTTACAGTGCGAGTCCCAAACCGACAAGCGCCCCATACGCCAGGGCGGTAAACCCGGTGGACTTAATGCACGGAATGAGGTCCAATCCGGTGCGACCGTTTAATACGGTGCGTAGCGGGGCAATGACCAGGGCACATGATATGACCGCGATGAGCGCTGCGATGTGCCCGGCAAGAACAGGGATGAGCAGCAGTGCATACGGAACTAACACCATGACAGCGTAGGTGACGCGGGCACCTCGGTCTCCCAAAACTACTGCCAGTGTTGTCTTGCCTGCTTGCGTGTCAGTGGGGATGTCGCGCACGTTGTTCACCATGAGAACAGCGCATGCGAACAGGCCAACCCCCACGGCGGCCGCCCACATGGACAGTGTCATTGTTCCGGCTATTGCGTACCCGGTTCCCACTGTGGCGACCAGGCCAAAGAAGATGAACACAAACACTTCACCCAGTGCGTAATAGCCATACGGGTGGGAGCCTCCTGTGTAAAACCACGCGGCGAGAACCGCACACACGCCCACAGGGATAAACCACCATGCCTGTGCAACCAGCGTGAGTGCAAGACCAGCAACACCCGCTGTGGCAAAGGAAAGCATGGCAGCACGCTTGACCCGTTGCGGTGGAACAAGGCCACTGGCTGTTAAGCGGGTGGGGCCCACACGCACATCGTCAGTACCGCGCACACCGTCGGAGTAGTCGTTGGCGAAGTTCGAGCCAATCTGCAGGGCCAGTGCCACGATGAGTGCCAAAACAACGCACACAATCACGTGGAGGTAGTTGATCGTGGGGGAATCGCCCTGCAGTGGCGAACCTATGATCAGGTCCGACACTCCGCCCAGCGCGCCAATAGCCGCCCCCGCTCCCGCCAGTACCGGCGCAAATGCTAGCGGCAGAGTGCGCAAGCGGGCACCTTCAACCCACTGACCAAATGTGGCCATGACCTACCTCCTCGAAACTTCTCTAGTCTACCCGCCCGGCTGCCAGCGTTTGGGCCAGGTCACGGGCCGCTCTGCGGTCTGGCTTGCCGATCCCTTTCAGCGGAATCCGGTCAACCAACCATGTGCGGTGAGGAAGATCAGCAGGTCCCAGTTCCGTGCCAGCCAGCAGCGACTTCACGCGCGCACTCAACTGGGTGTGAGACAACTGCGCGAGCGAACTCGACGAACCGGCCATGAGCAGGACGGCCCGCTCACCAAACTCGAGGTCGGGCAGGGAGGTGAGGACCACCTCGGCGACCCCCAACGGCTCCAGTTGTCGCAACGCCACATTTTCTACCCGCAACGGCGACACATTGACGCCGCCGGAAATAAATACGTCGTCAGCCCGACCCATGATGCTCAAAACACCGTCGGTGATGGACCCCAGGTCCGAGGTGAGGAAAGTGTCGCCGTAAAACCCACTGGGCGCTCCCGGGGGAACCGCGCCGGCCGGGTGGTCGATGGGCGTGATTGTGAGGCTGCTATCAGCTCCACCGCCACGGCCAGCCCCATTCTGGCCGGGGTCGCGTTGCTCAATCCGCACGTACCCGTCGGCAAGAACGGGTCCAGAAATCATCACGCGCGACTGGGCGTCGAGCGTCAGGGTCACCGCGTCGAACGGCACTCCGTCATACACGCACCCGCCGCCGGTTTCACTCATGCCGTAGGTACGCACGATGCTCAGCCCCGCGTCGTGCGCGCGCTCCAGCAAGGCCGGCGAAATCGCTGCACCGCCCAAAAGGATCGTGGCGAAGCGACGGGCGACTTGGGTGGCCCGGGGTGACTGCAGAATGCGCACCAGCTGGGTGGGCACCAGCGACACGTACAGGGGGAGGTCACTGGTGAGCTTCTGGGCAGCCTGGGCGAACGAGTCCGCCGAGAACGCGCCTGTGTGGACGACCGGCTCGGTGCCCGCCTGCAGGGATCGGAGGATCACCTGCGCGCCGGCAATGTGGGTGTGGGGGAGTGCCAAGAGCCACTGGCCGGGGCCGTGGAGGAACCGTTCGGTGGAACGCGCCGAGGTGGTCAGCGCTGACGCTGAAAGTGCGACTGCCTTGGGTGTCCCCGTGGAGCCCGAGGTGTGAACGACTAGCGCTGGCCAGGGGGTTGCGCCCGAGGCGGGGGCGCTGGCCGGGTGAGCGACTGGGGTGAGTTCGGTGACGGGGCCACCTGGCAGCACGAGTGTGTGCGTGCCGTCCAGTGCCCCAGCGAACAGGTCGAGGACAGACGAAAAGTTGGTCACTGGTTCAGTGGCACCTCAGTAGTACCACGGGAAGGGGGACCAGTCAGGGTCGCGCTTTTCCAAGAAAGCGTCGCGACCTTCAACGGCCTCGTCAGTCATGTAGCCCAAACGCGTGGCTTCACCTGCGAACACCTGCTGCCCGAGAAGCCCGTCGTCAACCAGGTTGAACGCGAACTTGAGCATGCGCTGCGCGTTGGGGGACTTGCCCATGATTTCGCGCGCCATGTGCAGGGCTGCGTCTTCAAGCTCAGCGTGGGGCACTACTTCGTTCACTGCGCCCATGTCGTGCATGTCTTGAGCAGAGTAAGTGCGGCCCAGGAAAAAGATCTCGCGGGCGCGTTTCTGCCCCACCATCTTGGCCAGGTAGGCCGACCCGTAACCGGCGTCGTAGGAACCCACGTCAGCGTCGGTCTGCTTAAACTTTGCGTGTTCTTCACTGGCGATCGTCATATCGCACACCACGTGCAGACTGTGCCCGCCACCGGCCGCCCAGCCGGGCACCACTGCGATCACCACTTTGGGCATGGTGCGAATCAGGCGCTGAACCTCAAGAATGTGGAGCCTGCCCGCACGGGCCGGGTCCACAGTTTCAGCAGTTTCCCCGCCGGCGTATTGGTAGCCGGAACGACCTCGGATTCGTTGGTCCCCACCGGAACAGAACGCCCATCCACCGTCTTTGGGGCTGGGGCCGTTTCCGGTGAGCAAAACGCACCCCACGTCTGGTGTTTGGCGTGCGTGGTCAAGTGCCTGATACAGTTCGTCGACTGTGTGCGGACGGAATGCGTTGCGCACGTGTGGCCGGTCAAACGCGATGCGCACACACCCAAAATCCGAACCGTCGGGGTTGATGGCGCGGTGGTAGGTGATATCGGTGAAGTCGAATCCCTGAACCTCACGCCACTTGGTGGGGTCGAAAATGTCTGAAACAGTCATGAAGCCAGCATAGTGGCTACAGTTCTGTGCATGGACGCACGCGATCTTCCACTCGAACCCGGCGAACTGTTCAGCGAAATGCACGTGGTGACCCTTCCCATGGTCACACGGTTCCGCGGAATCACTGAGCGGGAACTCATGGTGGTCAAGGGGCCAGCCGGGTGGGCGGAGTTTTCGCCGTTTGTGGAGTATCGCGTGGATGAGGCGTCGCAATGGTTGCGTGCCACGGTCGAAGCGGCCACGACTGAGTTCCCCACGCCTGTCCGTGACACGGTGCGCATCAACGCGACCGTGCCGGCATGTCCCGCACATGAGGTCGGCGGGATTTTGGGTAGGTTTCCCGGCGCCGAGGTGGTAAAAGTGAAGATCGCTGCTCGCGGTCTTGACAGTGTGGAAGAGGACGTGGAGCGGGTGAGCGCCGTGTTGAGGCTCAGTTCCGCGCGGATCAGGTTGGATGCCAACGGGGCGTATTCCGTTTCGGAAGCCGTGAATGCCATACGAAGGTTTACTCACGTTCCCGGGTTTGTTGAACGGGTGGAGTACATCGAACAGCCGTGCGCACGTGTAGAGGACTTAGTGGCTGTGCGTGAACAGGTGGAGGGTGTGCGGATTGCTGCCGATGAGTCGATTCGTAAAGCCCAAGACCCGTTGCGGGTTGCGCGGTTGGGGGCCGCCGATCACATCGTCGCCAAGGTGCAGCCGTTGGGCGGTGTGCGAGCAGCTATCCGCGTTGTTGAGCAGTGCGGGTTGCCGGCCACAGTGTCTTCCGCTCTTGAGTCCTCGGTGGGGCTCAGCGCTGGGGTAGCGCTCGCAGCGAGCCTCGAGGACGAATCGGCCGCAGGTTTGGGCACGGCAGCGCTGTTGTCAGCCGATGTGGTGACGAATCCGTTGCGCGCTCGCGAAGGCGTGTTGCCGGTTGGGCGGGTGGAACCGTCGCAGCTCTTGTTGGAAAAGCATCGTGCCCAGCCCGCGCGTACCGAATGGTGGGTTCGGCGATTGCGCGCGTGCTGGGCACGGTTGCGTGAGGGGCGTGAGGACTAGCCTAGTTTTTCGAGAATAGTTTGAACTTCTTTCGACATTTCAGCGTCGTCAGAGCCACTGCCAGCGGACCCTGTGCCGAACGTAGTACCACTCACCAGCACGTTACCTTTACGGGTGGTGACTGTAGAGATAGGGCCACTGCCTATGTCTTTGAGTTCCATGCTCATGACCAGAGCCTCGTCAGCACCGTCTACTGAACCGTCTTTTGTCTCCGTTGTAACGGTGAGCTTTTGGCCACCAACGTCCATGGTGATGGTGGAGCACTTGCTTATGCCGTCTTTGGAGTTCGCCAGTTCTTTTTTGGCTTCATCTTCAGAGCCATAAACAACTCCAGATGCGGCTGCCTCCTGACCTTTAGTTCCCACAATCGTTTTGTCGGAAGTTGTTTCGTCGATGCGCTGAACCTGATTCAAGAGAACCCCTTTACATTCTTCGGGTTCAACCTTTGCCTGCTCCAAATTTTTCATGGTTGGTGGCTGCGAGTTGGCCTGGAGCTCATATCCCGCGTCTTTGAAAGCCTGCTCGACCTGTTCCTTGGTGTAGGCGCTGTTTTGTGCCTGATCGTCACTTGAGTCTTGGCTCTGATCCTGGCCTTGTTCTTGGCCCTGGTTGTTGCCTTCTTGTGGGGCGCCGGGCTCACCTGTTGAGCAGGCGGCCAGAGTAAGGGATGCGCCGATCGCGACGGTTGCAAATGCGGTTCGAATGGTTTTCATGTTGTACCTCCGCGAAAAACGATAGCAATGGGTAGAGACCTACGGCACATTGTTCATGCGAAATTGGTGCGATGTTTCAGGGTTGGAACACGCGCTGTTCGCGCTTGACCGAAGGCTTGAGCATCCCGTGGGTGCGTGCGAGAACCAGCATGAGGATTCCAGCGGAAAGCGCGATGACAATAGTGATCACGGACGCTTCAACCCCCATGTCGCCACCGGTGAGCCATGCGGGTCCTTCCCACTTTGCGTTGAGGAGCCCCGCGGTGTCGCCGGTTCCAGAAACGTCAGAGCTGAAGATGCCAGCTTGCGCGAAATTCCACCCCGTGTGGATTCCGATCGCCAGCCACAGGCGACGGGTCAGGAAGTACGCGGCGCCCAACAGAACTCCTGCTTCAAGGGCGATTGCGAACGCCCCAAAAAGCGAAGCCTCGGGGTTTGTGATGTGGACGAGTCCAAAGGTCAGCGAGGTCACCAGCAAAGCCGGGAGCCATCCCCACCACGCGTCCAGAATGCGTAGCCCGAAACCTCGGAACAGGATTTCTTCCATGAAACCCGGCCCAAGCCCCATCGCGAAAGCAACCAGAAGAGCGGGCAACAGGGTGGCGCCCACGTGGATGCCGGTCACCGAATATCCGCCCAGAATCCAGATCACGGCAACGGCCAGGGCGATCAGAACGATTCCCGTGCCCACTCCCAGAATGAACTCCAGGAACTTACGTTTACCTTTCATGCCGTTGCCTGGGGTGCCACCCACTTTGCTCACGATGAACAGGTATCCACCCACCGAGAACGCTATTCCGAGTGCCACTCCCACGCACAGAAGAACCGTGGGAAGAAGTTCAGGGGATCGCCCGCTGAAACCAATCATGTTGGGAATCTCTTCAGGTTGCCCCGTGGCGGTCGCATACACCGCAACTGGGATGACCATCAGGGTCTGTGAAACAACGAACAGCACGATCCCCAGAACGAGTTGTACACCACGCCGCTTGTCGTTTCTGTGTACCGCTGGTTCGTGTGGCACAGCAGAGGGGGCGTACGGGGAGGGAGGATAGTTCATGTTTCAAGTCTAGCGAAGCGTGATTGAATCGAGACGTGAACATCTCCACTGCTACCGCCCGCGAAATTGCACGTGAATGCGTGCGTTTAGGGATGAAACACGTTGTTGTGTGTCCCGGTTCCAGGTCCGCGCCGCTCACGTACGCTTTCGCTGAACTGGACCGGCAGGGCATCATCACGGCCCACGTGCGCATTGACGAACGTTCGGCTGGATTTCTCGCTTTGGGGATCGCCAAGGGGCTGCGAGCGCAGCAGGTTCCGGGGCCGGTTGTGGTGGTCACCACCTCGGGAACGGCGGTGTTGAACCTGGGGCCCGCCATCGCCGAGGCCGCCTACAGCCACGTGCCCATCGTCGCCTTGACGGCGGACCGGCCTGCGCGCTTGCGGGCAACGGGAGCTAACCAGACGCTGGATGACCAGTCTCGTGATTTGCCCGAGGTGATGGCTGCCTATGATGTCCCGGCAGGTGAGCCTGCCCCGGTTGCAGACGCGTTGGCGGTGGCAATGGGTGAAACGGGTCTGCCTGGGCCGGTGCAGTTGAACGTGCAGTTCGATGTTCCTCTGGTGCCAGAAGCATCAGACTTCCCATGGGAGGTGCCCCAAGAGAGCGCCAGGGCCTTCCACGTCCACCCAAGTGAGCAGGATATTCAGGTGCTCGCAGATGCGTTGGACGCACTGAAGAAGCCTGGAACTATTGCAGTAGTGGGTGACTGTTCAGGTTTCGACGTTCCGCGCGGGGTGGTGCGGGGCATGCTGGCGGGGGTTCCGGTGTTTGCCGAGCCCACCTCGGCGCTCATTGACATGTCCGTGCCCGTGCCACACCGGGTGCTGGACGCACGAGGCTGGGACGATGTGACCACCGTGGTTCAGTACGGAAAGGCCACATTGTTTAGACCCACCGCCAAGCTGTTGGCCCAGCGTCCACTTTTCACGATCCCGCTCAATGTGGAGTGGTGGCCCGAGGAAGCGATTGAGCGGGCGCGGGCTTTGAGCGCGGAACGTTCGGGCACAGGCGCAGAAGGCGCAGATAGCGACACGGAAGCTGGGCACGAACCGCGCGTTGAGTTCGCGGGAAACTGGCCGGCAGAACTCAGCGTGGCAGAAAGCATCGTGTCAACGATCGCAGCGGGCAGTTCCCACATGCTGGTGGGAAGCTCGAACGCCGTGCGATACCTAGCGAATGTGCCTCCCACCGGCTGTTACATTCACGCATCGCGGGGGCTGGCCGGCATCGACGGGCTCATTTCGACCGGGGTTGGAATCGCCAAAGCAGGGCAGGGCCAGCACTGTCGTCACGGCGACCTTCTGGCAATCGTGATCGGAGATGTGACCGCCCTACACGATATCGGGGGACTTCTGCTGGAAACAGGTGAAAACCTGCCACCGGTGCAGGTCTTCATCCTCAACGACGACGGCGGGTCCATCTTTGCTGGTCTTGAACACGGCCAAGACCACTTAGCCCCATACTTCGACAGGTTTTTCGCTACCCGCCACGGCCGGAATTTCGACCACCTGGCCACCGGCTACGGCTGGTCCTACCGGTACATCAACACCATGAGTGACCTGCAGGTTGCTGTCGACGGCAAACAGCCAGGGGTGTATGAAGTGGTGTTTACACCTGATCAATAAGGTGGGCCACACCCAATGCGGACATCATGGGGGTGAGCTTGGCGCGGGTTTCAGCAAGTTCAGAAGCCGGGTCGGAATCCGGCATGATCCCACAACCGGCCCACAAACGAATCTTGTTGCGGCTTTCTAACTGACCGCACCGCAACGCGATGCCCAATTGCCCATCCCCATTGCCATCGATCCATCCGACGGGACCTGCGTAACGACCTCGGTCTGCTTTCTCCACGTGGGCGATGTGCTCCCAGGCTGCCTCCCGAGGCACCCCACCCACCGCGGCAGTAGGGTGAACCGCCTGCGCAACATCCAGCAACGTGTGACCCGGCTTCACAACCCCGTGGGCATCGGACGCCAAGTGGATGACATTCGACAGGGCCAGCAAGTGCGGTTCAGGGTCCACCTCGAGCTCAGAACACAAAGGCGACAACGTCTGGGCCAGCGAGTCAATCGCGTAACGGTGTTCGGCCGTGTCCTTCGCCCCACCCAACTGGGCGCGGGCGGCCGCCAGCTCCGACCTCGGGTCATTCGACACCCGGTACGTGCCCGCCAACACCCGGGACTCAACCCGGTCGCCTGAACGAGAGATGAGGAGTTCCGGGGTCGCGCCCACCATGCCGGCAACGCAGAACGTCCACGTGGATGGGTATGACCGGTTCAACGCGCCCACCAGGGCACGCACGTCAATGTCGTTGCCGGTTTCGACCACGGCGTCCCGGGCCACCACGATCTTGCTGGCGCGGCCCGACTGCATGATCTCGATGGCCTGGGTGACGGCGCGCGTGTAGCGCTCGCCGGACACATGCCCGTCGTGTACCTGCGGGTCCCGAGGTGGTTGCAGCGCCGCGTCGCGCAGTTTGAGTTCCGTGTGGGGGGCGCCGGTGACGTTGACGGCGGTGAGCCACACACGCCCGTCACGCCTGCCCATAATGAACTGGGGAATGTCGATGACAGATTCGGCCTGGGAGTCCTCAGCAAACGCGATCGTGGTGAAACCCACGAGCCCGGAACCTGGCAGGCGAACCGGGTTATCAACCGTGGCGTTGCCAGAAATTGAGCGCCACACGGTAGACAGATCCGAAAACCGGTTGCCACCTCGGGCGCGGATCCGCACAGCGCGACCGAAGCCCACCAACCCACTGTTACCCCGCACCCAGCAAGCCAGAGTGTCCGTGGGCAACTGGGTGAGGAACTCCATGCTGGTGGCGGGGAGGCCGCCCACGAAAGGGGCGGGTGCTTCTGGGGTGACACCGTCGACAAACCACGACCGGACAGACAGCGTGGGCGCTGTGTCGCCGGGCCACACTGTCAGAGTTTCTGCCAGGGTTTCTGCGTTTGTCTCACCGTTCACGTCCTTCATGGTATCGGGAAGGAATTTCGCTAAGCCATGCCAGACCTGCGAAGATAAAGGAATGAGTCGCGCCCACTTAGACAAGCAGAAATCGGATGTCGCATCGATGTTCGACGCTGTTGCAGACCGTTACGACCTCACCAACGATGCCATGACATTCGGTCTGTCGCGGTGGTGGCGCGTGGAAAACACACGGTCGGTGGACCCGCAGCCGGGTGAAAAGATCCTGGACTTGGCGGCCGGTACGGGGTCCAGTTCCGTTCCGTATGCCCAGGCTGGCGCGCACGTCATTGCCGGCGATATCTCTGAAGGCATGTTGGAAGTGGGTCGCAAACGCCACCCCGACATCGAGTTTGTGTACGCAGACGCGCTGGACCTGCCGTTTGATGACAACGAATTCGACGCCGTGACCATCACATACGGATTCCGCAACGTGCAGGATCCCACGCGTGCGTTGGCTGAAATGTTGCGTGTGCTCAAACCAGGCGGGCGGCTGGTCATCACGGAGTTTTCCACGCCCACGTTTGCACCGTTCTCAAAGTTTTACAAGCAGTACATCATGCGCGCGCTTCCCGCGGTGGCCAAGGTTGTGTCCTCTAACCCGGAAGCGTACGTGTACTTGGCTGAGTCGATCCGTGGGTGGCCCGCGCAGTTGGACCTGTCGTACATGATTCGCGACGCGGGCTTTGACCAGGTTAAATACCGCAACCTCACGGGTGGGATCGTTGCGATCCACCACGCTATTAAACCGGGGGCTATTCAACCGGGAGGCCAGTCGTAAGTGGCTGACTTTGACGTCATTGTTGTAGGTGCCGGCCCGGGTGGTTCAGCGGCCGCCGCGCATATGGCCCGAGGTGGGTTACGTGTGGCGCTGGTCGAGAAGGCCGGTTTCCCACGCGACAAGATCTGCGGTGACGCGCTGACCCCGCGGGCGGTGCGTGAGCTGGGGTATCTAGGTTTTGAGAACCCGGGGTGGCACGAAAACCGGGGCCTGCGCCTGTTTGGCGGCGGGCACCGGGTGGAACTCGAATGGCCGCGCGTGTCCGGCATGCCCAACTACGGGCTGACGGCCCCACGTGTTCTGTTAGATGAAGCCTTGGCCCGTCACGCGCAGGCCAGCGGCGCGCACCTTTTTGAGAACACGCAGGTGACGGAAGCGTTCTTTGAAAACGGTTGGGTCGCTGGCGTGCATGCGGAAGTGACTGATGACCGAGGCCGTCGAACGGGGGAGCGGGTGACGTTCCGGGCGCCGTTGGTGATCGCGGCGGACGGAGTGTCGTCCAGGACTGCGGTGAAAATGGGCATCCGAAAGCGTGACGACCGACCCATGGGTGTCGCGGTGCGCACGTACTTCGAGTCGCCGCGCCACGACGACGACTTCATCGAATCGTGGCTCGAACTACGCGCAGACGCAGGCAGTGGGGGCAGTGGTGAACCGTTGCCTGGATATGGGTGGCTGTTCCCCCTGGGCGACGGCACGATCAATGTGGGACTGGGCATGCTGAATACGTCCCCGGATTTCCGCAATGTGGACTACAAGAAGACACTGCACCAGTGGGTGGGGTCCGTGGGGTCACGCTGGGGCATCGACCCCGACGCGGCGCTCGCGGACGCTAAGAGCGCCGCACTGCCTATGGCATTTAACCGCACACCGCACTTCAAAGACGGAGTCATGCTGGTGGGGGATGCCGCGGGAATGGTGAACACATTTAACGGCGAAGGCATCGACTATGCAATGGAGTCGGCACGCATTGCAGCCGATATTGTGGTGACCCACCACGGCTACCCAACCGGGGCGTGGAAGTCGGCGGTGAGTGCGTACCCGGCGATCGTGCGGGAAGCGTACGGGTCGTATGTGACGATGGGTCGAGCGTTCGCAAACCTGATCGGACATCCCCAGATCATGAAACTGGGGCTAAAGTACGGTATGAGCAGTTCCACGCTGATGAAGTTTGTGGTGAAACTGTTTGCAAACGTGTACGAAGAACGTTCCGGCAAGGACATCCTCGACCACGTCATTGCAGGCCTTGAACGGGTGGTGCCTGCAACAAGCAACGAAACAGGAATGGGGACATGACAAGCACCTCGACGCCAAAGAATCACGGGCGACTCGCGCTTGATGCTGTGGGCGGGTCTCTGTCCGACGACGTGTCGAACATGCTTGTCGACGAACTCCAGAAAGTCGAAACGGTCCTTGACGCCTCGGTGAGTCAGACCTCGGCCTTTGCTGACGAAACCTCCCACCACCTCATGCGGGCCGGAGGAAAACGCGTACGCCCCATGCTGGTTTTGCTGTGCTCACTTTTGGGCGATGGAGTTTCACCCCGCGTGCATACGGCAGCGGCCGCGGTGGAACTGGTCCACTTGGCCAGCCTGTACCACGACGACGTTATGGACGAAGCCCCCAAACGCAGGGGCGCGCTGTCTGCCCACGAAAAATGGGGTAACAACGTCGCGATTCTGACCGGCGACTTGCTGTTTGCCCGAGCTTCGCAGCTGAGCCTGGAAGTGGGCGCAGAAGCCATGCAGGTGCAGGCCGAAACGTTTGAGCGCCTGGTCCTGGGGCAGTTGCACGAATTTGTAGGAGCCACCGAATCGGACGATTCGATTGAGCACTACCTGTCAGTCCTGGCCGACAAAACGGGGTCCCTGATTTCTGCGTCGTGCCAGTTCGGAGTGATCGCGTCTAACGGGCCAGCCGAGTTGCGCCCGGTTGTGAAAGAGTACGGCGAGGCCGTGGGGGTCGCGTTCCAGCTTGCTGACGACGTCATCGACCTCACTGTAGACGGAAAGGACTCGGGGAAGACCCCGGGTACTGACCTGCGTGAAGGGGTGGCAACGCTGCCTGTTCTGTTGGCGCGCAAGGCGGCAGAAGCCGGGGATGAGTCCGCCGCCGAGGTCGTCGCCAAGGTGGACTCCGACCTCACCGAAGATGCGGCGCTCGAAGAAGCCCGCCAAGCTTTGGCCGGACACCAGGTGCTTGAACAGACCCGGGCAGAAGCGCGCGCATGGGCCGACCGTGCGGTAGAAGCATTGGCCCCGTTGCCCGACGGCGAAATCAAGGACGCACTTTCTACCTTCGCATACGGGACGGTTGAGCGGGCGCGGTGAACCACCTCGGCGGCGGTTAGCGGAGCGTCAATTAGCGGAGCCGGCGCCTACGGCGGGCGGCCATCACGCCGTCCACACATACCAGCACCACGGTCACCCAGATGATGCCGAACCCTGCCCACCGCGACGGTGTCATGTGCTCACCCATGATGATGACTCCCGTGATGAACTGCATGGTGGGGGTCACGTATTGCAACATGCCCACCCAGGACAGCGGGATGCGTGAAGCCGCGCTTCCGAACAGGATCAGCGGGATCGCGGTGACGGGACCCAGACAGAGCATGAGGATGACGTGCAGTGGGCCGTTGGTTTCGAACTGCGACTGCCCCTGTGAGACCAGGTAGAGGACGTAGACCAGGGACGGGATGAACAAGACGATCGTTTCGATGGTCATCGCTTCGAGAGCTCCGGCGCGGCTACCCACACGTTTCTTGATAAGGCCGTAGAGGCCAAACGACAAGGCGACGCCCACGCCCAGGAGGGGGAACCGGCCGTTGCCTACCGCGATAACCACGACGGCGACCGCGCCGATTCCCATGGCTAGCCACTGGAGTGGGCGGAGTTTTTCTTTCAGGAACAGCACGCCCAAGAGCACGGAGATCAGAGGGTTGATGTAGTAGCCCAGGGAGACTTCAACCACGCGGCCGATGTCCACGCCTAAGACGAAAATGAACCAGTTGATGGCAACGGTGATCGCCGCCAAGGTGAGGAGTCCTAGGATGCGCGGGGTGCGCAACAGGCGCCACAGGCGGGGGAAACCGCGTGCGAGCAGGAGCAGGATCAGGCAGAAGAACAGCGACCAGACGATTCGGTGGGCCAGGATTTCCAGTGGGCCTGCCGGTTGGATGATCGTGAAGAACAGGGGCAGGGCTCCCCACATGAGGTACGCGCCGAGGCCAAAAAGGAGGCCGGCCTTTCGGCGGGCCTGTTCGTCATCCGGGATGCCTTGGTTTGGTTCCGGGGTGTTTGGTTCGTTGTTTGGGTGCGCGTTCACACGGGAAGTTTATACACAAGTTTCGCCGAGGTGTGTGCCGTGTTTGCGGTGTGAGTTTGGGATGTGAGTCCGCGCACGAATGCTGGCTCTGAGCGGGAAAAATTAGCGGGCTATCAGGCAATGTACTTAGACTTGGGTGCGACTGAAGAAAGGTGTGACATGAATCGACCACTTCGCGTAGCAATTGTGGGCGCAGGGCCGGCGGGAATCTACGCCGCTGATCTGTTTACAAAGGCAGAGCGCGATTTTGAGGTCAGCATTGATTTGTTCGAACGCCTCCCAGCACCGTTCGGTTTGGTGCGCTACGGAGTTGCTCCTGACCACCCGCGAATCAAGGGAATCACCAACGCATTGGTGAAGATTCTTGACCGTGGGGATATTCGCCTGTTCTGCAACGTGGATTTTGGATCCGACATCCACTTGGAAGACCTGCAGAAGCTCTACGACGTGGTGATCTTCTCAACGGGTTGTTTCATTGACGCGAACTTGCGCATTCCGGGTGTTGAACTGCCTCGGTCCTATGGGGCAGCAGAGTTCGTCAACTGGTATGACTCACACCCAGATGTGTCCCAGGAGTGGCCGCTAGATCAGAAGAGCGTGGCTGTCATTGGTAACGGAAACGTGGCGTTGGACGTGGCGCGCATGCTGGCCAAGCAAGCTGATGACTTGTTGACGACCGAGATTCCTGATCATGTGTATCAAGGGTTGAAGAAGTCCCAGGTGACGGATGTGCATGTGTTTGGACGCCGTGGGCCTGCGCAGGCTAAGTTCACGCCACTGGAGATCCGTGAGCTGGGCCAGGTAAAGGACGTGGACATCATTGTGTACCCGGAGGACTTTGAGTTCGACGAAGGGTCAATGAAGTCGATCAAGGAGTCCAACCAGGTCAAGCAGGTGACCAAGACGCTCACCGACTTCACGCTCCGTGAACCAACTGGAGCCAAGCGTCGCCTGCACTTGCACTTCTTGCACTCGCCCGTTTCGATTCTGGGTGACGAGGAGACTGGAGTCACTGGCCTGCGTACCGAGCGCCAGGAGCTGGACGGTACCGGCAACGTGACCGGAACCGGTGAGTTCCACGACTGGGACGTGACCGCGGTGTACCGCGCGGTTGGATACTTTGGAACGCCTCTGCCACAGCTTCCGTTTGATGCCCGTAAGGGTGTGATCACCAACGTTGAAGGTCGCGTGGTGGACGGCGAGAGCCAGATGACTGCGGATGAAGCGCCGGTTGTGCCGGGTGTGTATGTCACGGGGTGGATCAAGCGTGGCCCGGTGGGGCTCATTGGTCACACCAAGGGTGACGCACTGGAAACGATTGGGCATGTGATTACCGACTTTGTCGAAGGGAAACTGCCGGAGCCAGACGACGCGTCCGAGGACGCGATTGTTGAGTTGCTGAAGGGTCGGGGAGTGGGCTTCATCGACTGGGAAGGTATCCACCGGCTTGAGGCGGCGGAGCGCGCATTCGGTGCCCCGCACGGCCGCGAACGTATCAAGGTAGCGACTCGTGAAGGCATGCTCGCGGCCGCCCGTGAAGCAGTGTCGAACGAGGAGTAGTTTGAAAGTGAGCCGGCTTAGAGGGCTTTAGAAACGTCGATGCTTAGGCCACCGTCAGGGCAACTATCCACACGAGAGTGCACTCGGTAGACATCTCTGAGCATCGGGGGTGTGATGACATCGCGGCCCGGTCCTTCTGAATGCACCGATCCTTGATGAAGCACTACCACGTTGTCGGCGAAGCGGGCAGCATGGCTTAAATCGTGGATTGCGACGATCACCACGGCAGGTTGCTCTCGCGCGAAAGTCAGTACGTGGTCGAGCAAGACGAGTTGATTTCGCAAGTCGAGCGCACTGCTTGGCTCATCAAGCAAGAGAACGGAAGGTTTTCTCACGACAGCTTGCGCAAGGCTTACTAGTTGTCGCTGGCCACCAGAAAGTTGGTCCATTGCACGGTTGGCAAATTCAACTAGACCTAAACGTTCAATGACCTCCTGAACGCGACAACGCGCAGAATGAGTAACGCGAAGATGCCCAATACCGGATTTTCCTTGTTGGTGCGCAACTAAAACGGATTCAAAAACTGACAGCGACGATGGAGGAGGCGGATCTTGTGGAAGGTACAAGATCTCTTCCGGATGTGCGGGACGGTAGTTCTTTTCCAAACCTGCCACACAACGTAAGAACGTCGACTTTCCTGCGCCGTTGGGCCCAACAACAGCCGTGACAGATCCGGGCTGACATGGTTTGATGCTGACGTTGTGAAGAATCTGAGTCTTTCCGCGTCTGCACGAAACGTTTTGGATCGTCAGTTCGTTCATGACCAAACCTTTCTTCTTCGGCTCAAAATCAAGGTGAGAAAGACGGGTACACCTACAACGGCTGTAATGATTCCCACGGGTAGAATCACTCCGGGCTGAATGATTTTTGCCACCATCGATGCAGAGGTAAGAAGCAATGCGCCAGTCATGGTTGAAGCAGGCAAGAAGAATCGCTGATCTTCGCCTACCAAAGTCCGGGCTATATGAGGGCCAATCAACCCGATAAAACCAATTGTTCCGGCCATAGATACTGCGGTCGCAGCTAATAACGAAGCTACTAGTAGGGCCTGAGAGCGTGTGCGTTCTACAGGTATGCCCATCGAGCGGGCGCGATCGTCTCCCATTCGGAAGGCGGTCAGTGTCCACGCCTTTGAGACAAAAAAGAATCCCCCAATCGTCAGCATGACTCCCATGAGTGCGATTTGTGGCCATGTCGCACGGGTCAAGCTGCCAAGCGTCCAAAAGACGACCTGCTCAAGTTCAACAACGGATGCCATGTACTGCATGAGGGCCAGGAGTGCGTCAAAAAAGAACACGATGGCGATTCCCACAAGAATCATGCTTTCGGCGCTCGGGCCGCGTAGTTTTGCGATTCCCAGGATGATGCCATAGCCAATAATGGCGAATACCCAAGCGGATCCTGCGACGCCCAGGACTGACCCAAGTGCGGTAGAACCAAATCCCGTGACTACCGCCAATGATGCGCCAAAACTTGCCGCCGAGGCGATGCCGAGCGTGTACGGCTCTGCCAGGGGATTTCCTAAGGTTGTTTGCATCTGTGCTCCGGACATCGCCAAGGCGGCGCCGCAGGTTATTGCTGTTGCGGTCATGGGCAAGCGCACATCCCAAACGATTTGGGTATCGATTTTTTCGCTGGTCGCGGGACTTATCAGCGCATGGAAAAATGCCTCGGCGGGCATTGGGGCGCCCCCAATCCAAGCATCTGCACATCCAACAACAATAAGAAGTGCGGCAAGCAGACCGAGGACGCCCAAACGTCGTTGTGTAGAGCGAATATGAGCATGTACCGAAGCGCCCTGTTCAGTTGCTGTTCTGCTATGAAGAATCACGGTAGACCTGTCCAGAACGTTCCGTTTGCGTCAACGGGGAGAAAACGTGTGTGTAGCTCTTGGAAGTCTCGTTCGGGCTCTAGGTCCGCGAACTCGCGTGGATGAATCGCTTGTGCAAACCATTCGACGGCAAGGAAGTTGTATGGGGAGTCGTAGAAGTGATGCCACGCAACATACGCGCGCTTGTTTTTCACCGCTTGAACTTGGTTGATGACAGTCTGCTTTTCAAGTACCGTTTTCCACTCTTGGGCTACGCTCTTCGGGTCTGCTGAATATCCGAGAGGAACATACGTGCCCGGCTTTGCGGGGCTTGACTCGCTTGACCAGTTTGCTCCTGTTGCAATGACGACATCGGGTGCCGCTTTTGCTACTGCTTCTGGCGAAAGGGTGCCCTGCTGGCTACTGAGCAGGTTGTCACCTAGATTCTTGCCTCCTGCTGCCGTGACAATTTTTGCGAGGTTAGACTCTTTAAAGGTTTGGCAACAGTCAAAGTAGCCTGGGGCGCGCCATAGAAAAACGCGTTGTTCCTGAGGCTTTGTGCGTTCCAACGTGTCGGTGACATTCTTGATTTTGCTTTCGTAGAACTTGACGAATTCTTCAGCGCGCTGTTGCTGTCCAAACAGTTGACCCATGATCCGGATGCTTGGCACGGTGTTCTTGATTGGTTCAACAAAGTAGTCAATGACGACGGTTGGGATTCCAGCCTTTTCGAAACCGCTGATGATGCCTGCTTCTTCAGCGGCTTTAAAGCTTGAAGCGCTGATAACGAAAACTTGCGGTCGGGTTTGCAATGCTTGCTCAAGTGAAAATGAGTTGTCCCAGATTTCGCCTGTCGTCTGTATCTCTTTGAGCTTTGGAAACTTTTCGGCGTATGCGTGGTAAGTGTCGGGGTCATTTTCAAGCAAATCATTGGGCCAAGCGACGATCTTGTCGAGGGGATTGTCCGGGTTAAGGATGGCCGTGGTGTACAACTCCCGCTGTCCACCAAGCAGAATTCGGTCGGGGTTCTTAGGTATTTCGACGGTTCGACCAAGCGCGTCGGTCAGTGTTTGGGTGCCGGTAGCCGAATCGGCCGATTTCTGTGGTGAGCAGGCCGTGAGGGTAAGAACGAGGGCCACAATAGTGGCGATGATGGTCCTGATGGACGAGTGTTTTGATTGTGTCATAGTGATCATGCCTCGGTTGGTTGGAATAACGGTGTTGCGGGTGTGCTCCAGCGAAGGTGGCGCAGACGTTTGGGTGAGAATGCCGAGATGTCGGTCTCAGTTGAGCTATCCAAAGCAAGGAGAGCGCCAAGTTCGCCGATAGCGGGGGCATACTTGAACCCTTGACCGCCAAACCCTGCCAGAACCGTGGTGTTCGGGTAGTTCTGTGCTGGACCGACGATGAATTGGCCGTCTGGTGTTCGTGCATTCATGCATGGATGCCCCGAAGTCTGTGCATCTGCGAGTTCTGGAATAGCTTGGGCGCATGCCTCGATCGCAGGGGCGATATCGGAGGGGCGGGCAGGTGTCCAGTTGTGTTCGACCTCGGTGAGCCACGGTTTTTGGGCGTTCTTTACGCCGATCTTGACTCCCTGGCCGTCAACGTCGGGAATTCCCCACAAGTTGATTTGGTGGCTGTCGCGGATAAAGAGCGGAAAGTGTTGTGGGCCGTAATCATGTGTACGATCGGCCGATGTGCGGAAGTGAACTGGGACAGTTCGTTGTACCCGAATCGGCATGTGTTCGTCTGGGAGGAGCTGTGTGCTCCATGCGCCCGCGGCTACGATGACGCGCCGGGCAGTTATGGTGTGGGTTGACGTGCTGATAACGCAGTGTGATTTCCGTGCAGTCAGAGAAGTGACGTGTGCGTCGGTTAACAATGTGGCGCCTGCACGCGTAGCAGATTCAACGGCGGCCCGAATGCTGTGCTCGGGATGAAGCACGCAGGCGTTCGGTTCAAACAGGCCGCAGTCGTCTGAAAAGAGCGCATGTTGAGGGAATCTCGCGCGTAATTCCTCGCGACTGAGTAACTCCACTTCTGCTCCGCCTGCGTGGGCAGCTCGTTGAGCGTCATTCAGAAAATCGCTATTGGCAGCACCGATGGTCAAGCCGCCAGTCTGAATGCGCAACTGTGAAGTGGATGACTTGTCGAGCTCGTCCCACAGCTCGAGTGCGCGACGTGCGAGAGGGACATAGTGGGACCCTTCGAATACAGTGCGTCGGAAAATTCGCGATCCTCCGTGAGAAGATCCCCTGTCATGGCCCGGTTCGAACCTTTCGATTCCAACGATGGAATCGTGCGGTGCTAAGCGAGTGATCTGCCACAGCGCCATGGATCCCATTGCACCAAGCCCTATTACGGCGATATCAAAATCAGTTGCGACCATGTATGGCCAAGGCCCTTCCTTTGTCTCGTGTCGTGTGAAAAACGATCGTGGTTTAACTTAGCTTAGACTAACCTAACTCATTGAGAAGGGAAAGTGATCACTCGAGCGGAAGTCGAATGGTCGATATCGATTCCGC
Source organism: Brevibacterium sp. ACRRH (assembly GCF_022346365.1). NCBI lineage: Bacteria > Bacillati > Actinomycetota > Actinomycetes > Micrococcales > Brevibacteriaceae > Brevibacterium > Brevibacterium sp. ACRRH. The sequence continues at coordinate 146,159 of NZ_JAKRMN010000003.1, read as the reverse complement.
CGATTAGCATTGCGGGCGACGCGCGAGGGAATAAATCACAGCAGACAGCGTTGATTGAAGTATCAACTATGTGCGTGATGGAGGTGCCATGGAGTTCGGGCTGTTTTCGGTCAGTGATGTGACGCGTGATCCTGTTTCGGGAGAAACCCCAAGCGAAGGTGAGCGGATTCGTAGCCTGGTTCAGCAAGCGGTGTTTTCTGAAGAAGCCGGCTTCGACGTCTATGCGATCGGTGAGCACCACAATCCGCCGTTCGTGTCGTCAAGCCCAACCACGCTGTTGGCCACGATCGCTGCGAAGACAACGCGCCTGAAGGTGTCCACGTCGACAACCCTCATCACCACCAATGACCCGGTGAAAATCGCTGAAGATTACGCCATGCTCCAGCACTTGAGTGACGGGCGCATGGACCTCATGCTGGGGCGCGGAAACACGGCACCCGTATACCCGTGGTTCGGACAAGACATTCGCGAGGGGTTGCCGCTTGCGCTGGAAAACTACAACCTGCTCCACCGCTTGTGGCGTGAAGACGTGGTCGACTTTGAAGGTTCGTTCCACACGCCGCTGAACGGGTTCACCTCAACACCTCGGCCACTGCACGGCGTGCCACCGTTTGTGTGGCACGGGTCCATTCGCACGCCCGAAATCGCTGAGCAGGCCGCCTATTACGGCAACGGGTACTTCGCCAACCACATTTTCTGGCCGTCCGAACACTCGCAACGCCTGGTCAACTTCTACCGTCAACGATACGAACACTACGGACACGGCTCGGCAAAACAAGCCATCGTGGGGCTGGGAGGGCAAGCGTTCGTTGCGCGGAAGTCACAGGACGCGTGGAATCGCTTCCGACCGTACTTCAACGAAGCTCCCGTGTACGGGCACGGGCCATCGCTCGAAGAATTCGTCAACGAAACGCCCCTGAGTGTGGGAAGCCCGCAGGAAATAATCGAGAAGACTTTGACGTTCCAAGAAACGTTTGGAGACTACCAACGCCAAATGTTCCTCGTGGACCACGCGGGCATGCCCCACAGCATGGTCATGGAACAGATCGAACTACTGGGATCAGAAGTCCTGCCCGTTTTGCGGGCAGAGCTCGAGTCCCGCCGCGACCCGGAAGTCCCCGATGCCCCAACCCACGAAAGCCTGGTGCGGGCCCGCTACGGTGACAAACCACCTCGGGAGCCACGACCTCGGGCCAACCGAGGTGACAACGTCACCGGAGGTTCGCCATATCTCGATACTGAGCAGGAAGGATAGCCGCGATGCAGGACGCCACGGTGGTGGTGATCAACGCAGGAACCAGCGAAACATCGTCGACCGCGACGTTGCTTTCGCAGATCGCGAAGAGTGTTCACGGCGCGGAAGACAACGTCACGTGTACGTTCATCAACGTGCGCGACGTGGCCCAGGACGCGATGACTGTGCTGGTGAGCGGGCACAAGTCACCTGCGCTTAAGGAAATCGAGGCCACGTTGCTCGACGCCGACGCGCTCATCGTGGGTACGCCGGTGTTCAAAGCCGGCGCCAGTGCCGTTTTTATGGCGTTCTTCCAAGCGCTGGATAACGACCTGCTCATTGGCACCCCGGTTCTGCTGGCGGGCACGGCTGGAAGCCAACGCCACGCGCTGGTGGTCGACGACCAGATCCGCGGACTGTTCGCCTACTTGCGCACATACACGACACCTACCTCGGTGTTCGCGGCCCCAGAAGACTTCAACGACCCCAAACTGCGTACCCGGTGCGCACGGGCGGCAGGCGAGTTGCTGGCGCTCATCCGAGCTGACGTGCGCGGGGCCGCGCGGAACAATACGTGGGACCACTACCAGCATTCGTATGGTTCGGCCGGTGATACGGAGCTGTCGATCGACCTGGGCAGCGACCTCATGCGACTGGCCACCGGCAACGGGTACAGCGGGCAGTAGCGGGGGCGTGCGCTCTTAGTTGCCCGCCCCGGCAAACGCCATAGCGAACGTGAGCAGCTCAGCGTCCTTTCCAGGGTGGGCCACAATCTGTATCGACTGTGGGTACCCGGCACTGTCGGTGGTGTGCCACGGAACCACAACGGCCGGCCAACCCACAACGTTAAACGGCTGACTGTAATGCATGTATGCCCCGCGCACGCCAGGGTCCGAATCTGCTAGCTCCCACGTGGCGAGCGGCCCATCGACAGCGGGGGTGACAATGAAGTCGACGCTGGCGAACACCTCGGCGGCCTCATCTTGCAGACTGCGCACCTGGGTGAGACCCTGCTGGTACTCTTCTTCGCTGACGTCGAGGGCGTCTTTGAACTTCGCCAAGACCTGCGGCTGGTAGTCGTGGGCCTGCGTGTTCATGAGGTCGCGGTGAACCTGGGCTGACTCGAACTTGCGCACCACGTCGTAGATGTGGGCGGCGCGGGTGAAAAGTTCCTCGCCCGAGGTGGTGAGGTTGTGCGCGTCCGGCAGGTTCCCGGTGACGGCGCGGATGGTGCCGCGGGCGTCGACGAACCCGATCCGTGGCTGGTCCGGTGCCGGGGGTGCTTCACGTCCGGTGAGCGCGGAAAATACGCGAGCGACCGTGGCCGGCTCGCGGGCGAACAGACCTGCGGTGTCGAAGGTGGGGGAGAGCGGGAAGATGCCGTCGACGGGGAGTACTCCAAATGTGGGTTTGAAGCCGGTGACGTGACAGCACGCGGCGGGCACGCGCACGGACCCGGCGGTGTCGGTGCCCAGTGCGACGTCCACCACCCCAGCTCCCACCAACGCGGCCGAACCAGAGCTGGACCCGCCCGTACACAGGGCGGGGTCAACGGGGTTGATGACCCGGCCGAACGCGCTGGCGTCACCCAGGATCCCGTGCGAGAACTCTTGGCAGTTGGTCTTGGCAACTGCGACCGCGCCCAGTTCGGTGAGTTGGGAGACGATCGGCGCCGAGGTGGTCGCCGGTTGAGTGCCGGGAACCGTGACGTTCGAGCCCATGGAGGTGGGCACACCGGCGACGTCGATGACGTCCTTTACCGCGAACGTGAGCCCGGCCAGCGGGCCAGGCTGCTTTGTGTGGGCGTTGGTGCTCTGGCTGGTTTGTGGGTCTGTGGAAGGGTTCAGGAATGTGGTGACCGCGTTGAGTTCAGTTGCGCGGGTGGATAGTTCAGTGTTCACGATTCGTCCTTATCTGCCAGCGCACAGAACGCGGCTGCTATGAGGTTTGCGACTACAAGGTATCCTGCGACTGCAGCCCACGTTCCGAACTGAGCGTAAAGCAGGGTAGAAATCACCGGGGCAGGAGCCGATGAAATGAGTCCACCTACTTGATACGCCACAGAAGAACCGGTGTATCGCACTTTTGGTGGGAAGAGGTGCGCCACGAAGCCCGATGACGTTGCGTACACGATCGAGTGAGCAATTGGGAATGCGAGCATCATCGCCAGCATCGCACCCCACACGGTTCCGGTCGACATTGCGAGGAAAATGGGGTACGCAGCTAGCGCCGTAACGATATTGCCCACGACCATCATGGTTCGGCGCCCGTGGCGATCTGCAAAGGTGGCTACGGCTGGAATTGCGATAACGTCGGCGGCCGCTCCCACGGCGATGGCGAGGAGGACGTCGCCTCGGGACAAGTTAGTGTTAGCTGGTGCCCAGGACAAAAGGTACACGGTAGCAAGGTAGAACAACGTGTTAGATCCGACCAGGCAGAAGATTCCAATGAGCAAAGACTTCTTGGAAGTGCGAACGACTTCGAATACGGGAACCTCAGCTTCAGAACCCGTGTCTTTTACCTCAGCGAATTCGGGTGACTCTTCAAGTTTCATACGGATGAAAAGGCCGATTCCTACCAGAACTGCTGACAGCAGGAATGGGATTCGCCAACCCCACGCAAAGAACTGTTCGTCTGGCATGAGCTGCACGGTGAAAAACACCAAGCTCGAAAGTACTGACCCTGCGGGTACACCGGCTTGCGGCCAGCTTCCGTAGAACGCGCGTTTGTGCTTGGGTGCGTGCTCGACGGCCATGAGAATGGCCCCGCCCCACTCACCACCGACGGCAAAACCTTGAATAATGCGAAGCACAACCAACAGGATCGGTGCAGCGATGCCGATGGTTTCATAGTTTGGCAGCGCACCGATCAGGAAGGTGGAGGAGCCCATCATCAGAAGGGACAGCACCAGCATGCTCTTGCGGCTGAGGCGATCACCAAAGTGGCCAAAAATCAGTCCGCCCAAAGGTCGGGCGACGAAAGCAACACCAAACGTGGCAAGGGACGCGAGCTGTCCAGCTAGCGGATTGAGCGACGGGAAGAACTGGGTATTCAGTACCAGCACGGCGGCGGTGCCGAACAGAAAGTAGTCGTACCACTCAACGGTTGTTCCTATGAAGCTAGCGAACGCGACTTTTGCTGGATTGTCACCGGTCTTGCGGTCTGGGGGAGCAGTGGTGCCGGTTGGTGAGTGAGTCATTGTTCGTCCTTGAGTGTGTTTTCGGTCAGTGTGAATCAGCCCGAGGTGGTCAGGAGTTTTCGTTTAGACCGTGAGACGGGCATAAAACAGCGCGAGGCGGTTTCCCACCTCGCGCTAGGGGGTATGGAGTCAGCGGTAATTCGTGAACTGCAGGTCCACATCCAAGTCCTGGGACTTGAGCATGGCGATGACGGCCTGCAGGTCGTCGCGCTTCTTAGAGCTCACGCGCAGTTCATCACCCTGAATCTGTGCCTTGACACCTTTGGGTCCTTCTTCGCGAATGAGCTTTGAGATCTTTTTGGCGTTTTCCTGGTCGATGCCTTCTTTGATCGCAGCTTCCAGGCGGTATTCCTTACCGGACGCATACGGTTCACCCGCGTCCAGTGACTTAAGCGAGATGCCACGACGCACCAACTTCGACTGGAAAACATCCAGGACAGCCTTCACACGGTCTTCGCTGATTGCCTTCATCATGATCTTTTCGCCCGACCACTCGATCGAAGCGTCAGTGCCTTTGAAGTCGTAGCGCGAGTTGATTTCCTTCGCTGCCTGGTTCAGTGCGTTGTCCGCTTCTTGACGGTCAACTTTGCTCACAATGTCAAAACTTGAGTCGCTCGCCATGTTGTCTCCTCTTCAGCGTGATCAAACCACAGTGTAACCTGTCTCACCGTAGCGAACAGGCGTCGCCAATTTTGACGAAACTCTCAGGGTGATCTACGCTACTTGAACTTTTAAACAGAACGGAAACCCTATGAAACAACGCAAACGCCCTGTTGGGCTGCTGGTGTTCGCGGTGATCACCGCGGTTGTGCTGGTCGTCGCCATGACGGTTTCGATCCAGCGCGCCAGCGCATCAGATAACGTGCGCGCTAACCTCACCCTCATCGCACCGGCAGGTGCCGGCGGTGGATGGGACGGGTTCGTGCGCGAACAGCAACAGGCCATGCGTCAAGCAGGTCTGGTTGGAAACGTGCAGGTCGTGAACATTCCGGGTGCGGGAGGAACCATCGGCCTGGGACGCTTCTCCACCATGCACGAACGATCCGACACCCTCCTTGCTACTGGGTCGGCCATGACGGGTGGAATCCTTATCAACAATTCCCCGGTTGGATACGACGACGTGGTGCCGCTTGCCAAAATCGCGGAAGACTACGATGTGGTGATCGTTCCTGCGGACTCCCCGCTTGAAACCATTGACGACCTGCTCAACGAGTGGAAAGAAGACCCCAAGGGACACCCGTGGACCGGTGGGTCGGCAGGGTCTATGGACCACCTCGTGGTCGCTAACCTGGCACAAGAAGCTGGGCTAAAAGGTTCCGAAACTACCTTCATTCCTAAGTCCGGTGGCGGTGAAGCAATCGCGGCACTTCTCAACGGCACCGCGGACTACGCAGCAACCGGGTTCAATGAAGTTGCCGACCAAATTCAAGCAGGCCGTGTGAAAGCACTGGGCGTGACCGGGCCTGAGCGGATCGAAGGGTTCGACATTCCCACCATCTCTGAACAGGGCCACGACGTGGTCTTGGCAAACTGGCGCGGCATGCTGGCAGCCCCAGGCGTCAGCGACGAAGTGGCCAAACAGCAGCTGGAACTGCTCAAGGAAATGCGCGACACCCCCGAATGGCAAGACGCTCTGAAGCGCAACGCCTGGGTCGACGCGTGGGAAACCGGGGACGAGCTTGAGAAATTCCTCGAAGAAGACCAGAAGAAAACCTCTGAACTACTGAAGGAGCTGGGCCTGTGAGCGGATCACGCGCAGTCGACCCGGTCAAACCGGGTGAGGATGACCAGATCGAGATCCTGGGGTACGAAAACCTCAAGGACCGAGGTTGGTGGACCGGCCGTGCGGGATTAGTGATGCCCGCACTCATGGCAGCAATTGCCACGTACATGCTGATCGGTCAGTTTGCGATGAAAGTCCCGGAAAGTGTGGACCTCCCAGGGCCACAGTTCTTCCCATGGATCGTCATTATTGCCCTGTACGTGCTGGCCGCGGTGCTCGCGGTTGACATCATCCGCAAGCCACAGCTCCCTGAGCTCGCACCAGCAACCGAACCAGAAGACCTAGAAGAACGTGCCTGGTACACCGACTGGCGTGCCCTGGCCTGGGCCGTAGGCGGTCTGGTGCTGTTCATTGCACTGATCGTGCCGATCGGCTGGATCATTTCTGCCGCACTAATGTTCGTCATGGTGGCCCACGCGATCGGTTCACGACGCTGGCTCATGGACGTGCTGGTTGGGTTCTTCTTATCAAGTGTTATCTACCTGATTTTCGCAGTGCTCTTAAGCGTTGACCTGCCGTCAGGACTGATTTTTGCGGGAGGTCGCTGATGGATGCCGTAAGTTCACTCGTTGAAGGGTTCGGTTCCGCGCTCGTCCCAATCAACCTGATCTGGGTTTTGGTGGGATGTCTGCTGGGTACCGCGGTGGGAGTGCTCCCGGGCCTGGGTTCGTCAATGGCAGTGGCTCTGCTGTTGCCCATGACCTTTGCGCTCGAGCCCACTGGGGCTTTCATCATGTTTGCCGGTGTGTACTTTGGCGGGTTGTTCGGTGACTCGACCATGGCGATTCTCATGAACACACCCGGGCAGTCCTCCGCGATCGCCTCAACGTTCGAAGGTCACAAGATGGCCACCTCGGGACGCGCGCCGCAGGCGCTGGCGACCGCCGCGATCGGTGCGTTCATAGGTGGAATGATCGCCAGCGTCCTGGTGGTGTTCTTGGCACCCACCCTGGCGAACCTGTCCACACTCTTTGGCCCGGCCGAATACTTCGCGCTCGCCTTGTTCGCGTTTGTCGCAACGTCGTCGGTGGTCTCGGATTCGGTGGTCAAGGGGCTGGGCTCGTTGGCGTTGGGCCTGGCGATCGCGGTCGTGGGTATCGACTCCGTGTCCGGTGTTGAGCGGTTCACATCTGGTGTGCCGGAGCTGTTTGACGGCATTTCCATTGTGACCGTGACCGTGGCTGTGCTGGCCCTGGGGGAGATCCTGCGGGTTGCTGGCCGGGCCAGCCGTGAGCGGGACCAGTTCAAGGTGCTGGCTGCGGGGCGTCCGTTTTTGTCCCGCGCCGAGGTGCGTCAGGCTCTGCCTGCATGGTTACGTGGGACTGCGATTGGGTTGCCGTTCGGTGTCGTTCCCGTGGGTGGTTCCGAGGTGCCGACGTTCATGGCGTATGGGCTGGAGCGCAGGATTGATAAGAAGTCTGGGCGCAACCAGTTCGGTAAGGGTGCGATCCAAGGGTTGGCGGCCCCCGAGGCGGCAGGTAACGCGACCACGGGTATGGCGATGGCCTCGCTATTGGCTTTAGGGTTGCCGGTCACCGGAACCGCCGCGATTCTGTTGGCGGCTTTTAAGCAGTATGGTCTGCAGCCTGGGCCGTTGCTGTTTGACCGCTCACCTGAATTGGTGTGGGGTCTGCTGGCGAGCTTCTTCATCGCCATGGTGGTGTTGCTGGTTCTCAACCTGCCGTTTGCGCCACTGTGGGCGAAGCTGTTGCTGATCCCTAAGCCGTACCTATACGCGGGCATCACCATGTTCTGTGTGCTGGGTATCTGGGCGACATCGAACTCGGTGTTTGACCTGGCCATGCTGTTGGGCATTGGGATCATCGGTTGGATGATGCGACGCTTTGGCATGCCCATTGCGCCACTGATGATCGGCATGGTGTTGGGGCCGTTGGCTGAAACGAACCTGCGTGACGCCCTGCTCAGCTCGAACGGTGACGTGTCTGTCCTGTTCGGATCCAGCATCACGATCGTGCTGTACGTGGTCCTAGCGCTCGTCGTTGGAGCCGCCATTTACAGCCGAGTCCGCAAGAAGGGGACGTTCGAAGAACACCCGGAAACCACCTCGGCGTAGGTAGGGGAGTGGGGCACCTGGGCGCGGATTTTTAGTTTGGTGAAACTTCCGCTAATATTGCTCAGGTGCTTCACGCACCCCTGGCAGGTTGCCCGAGCGGCCAAAGGGAGCTGACTGTAAATCAGCCGGCATTGCCTTCATAGGTTCGAATCCTATACCTGCCACAGGAAACAAGGGGCCCGATCAGACATAAGACTGGTCGGGCCTCTTGGCATTCGTGCACAAAATTTGAGACCGAAAAGTGAGCGACCCTGTTTTCTCATAGATTGAGAGCCTAAGCCGAATCCAAAAGGGGTAGCCATGTTAGACGACGCAATCGATGAACTCTATAGCAAGGTTCTCAAACGCAACCCGGCTGAACCGGAATTCCACCAGGCGGTAAAAGAAGTTCTCGCCAGCCTTCGAGCTATGGGCGACCGCCACCCCGAATACGCTGACGCACGCATTGTCAGCCAAATGTGTGAACCGGAACGCCAGATCATCTTCCGTGTTCCCTGGATCGACGACAACGGCGTCATCCAAATCAACCGTGGCTTCCGCGTCGAATTCAACTCCGCCTTGGGGCCATACAAGGGCGGTCTGCGATTCCACCCGTCGGTCAACTTGGGAATCATCAAGTTCCTGGGCTTCGAACAGATCTTCAAGAACTCACTGACCGGCCTGCCCATCGGTGGCGGTAAGGGAGGCTCCGACTTCGACCCACACGGCAAATCCGATGACGAAGTCATGCGTTTCTGCCAGTCATTCATGACCGAGCTTTACCGTTACATCGGCGAATACACCGACGTTCCTGCAGGTGACATCGGTGTGGGATCGCGCGAAATCGGTTACTTGTTTGGCCAGTACAAGCGCATTACCAACCGGTATGAATCCGGCGTGCTCACCGGAAAGGGCCTCACCTGGGGTGGCTCGCTGGTGCGCACCGAAGCCACCGGATACGGTGCAGCCATCTTCGCCAACGAAATGCTCAAGTCCAAGAACTCCAGCCTGGACGGCACCACTGTAGCCGTCTCCGGAGCCGGAAACGTCGCTATCTACGCGATCGAAAAAGTTCACCAGCTAGGCGGAAAAGTCGTGACCGCATCCGACTCATCCGGGTACGTGTACGACAAACAGGGCATCGACCTCGACCTCCTCAAGGACATCAAACTCAACCGGCGCGGACGTATCGGCGAGTACGTCGAAACCCGCAAATCGGCTCGTTTCGTCCCCAACAACTGCCCGTGGGACGTGCCTGTAGACGTGGCACTGCCGTGCGCCACCCAGAACGAACTCCTGGGCTCCGACGCTAAAAAACTCATCAAGAACGGCGTGCAAGCTGTAGCAGAAGGCGCGAACATGCCCTGCAACGAAGAAGCCGTCGAAGCGTTCCAGAAGTCGGACGTCCTCTACGGCCCAGGTAAGGCTGCGAACGCAGGTGGGGTTGCCACCTCGGCGTTGGAAATGCAACAAAACGCGCAACGCGACTCTTGGACCTTCGACTACACCGAAGACCGCCTCACCCAAATCATGCAGAACATCCACCGTCGCTGCCTTGAGACCGCTGAAGAATATGGACACCCCGGCGACTACGTCATGGGTGCAAACATTGCAGGATTCCGTAAAGTAGCAGATGCCATGCTTGCTTTCGGAGTTGTGTGATGTTTTCTGACTATCTGCGTGAACGTGAAATCGACGAAGTTCCCGGCCGAGGTGTCAAACCCTGGGTGATCGCCCACCGCGGGTATTCGGGAGCGGCACCTGAGAATACGATGGCGGCCGTGGATGCCGCCCGGCTGATCGGGTGCGACTTCATTGAGGTCGATCTTCACGTCACCGCAGATGGTGTGCCCGTTGTAGTGCATGACCCCACTCTGCAACGCACCACCGACATTCAGGGCACGATCGCGCACATGAGCTACGACCGTATCTCGCTGGCTGACGCGGGCTACGGTCGTGGCCTGGGGTACGCCGGCCAGCGCATCCCTCGCCTGGACACCATGCTGAAGAACGTTGCGGAAATGGGCGGTCGGATGCTGTTGGAACTCAAAGGCGAATGGAGCCCGGGCGCGGTGGCCCGGGTTGGGCAGGAAATCGCCGAGGTGGGAATGGCTGACCGTGTCATCCTCCAGAGTTTCAACGTGCGTTCAGTAGAGGTGTGCCGTGATATTGCTCCGCACGTGCCGCGTGGGCTGTTGCGCCTGATTCCGCGTGAAGAAGACATGGGGATTGCCCAGCGGCTTGAAGTTGTCGCGGTGAACCCGTCGATTCGTGGGTTCCACGCGCGACGGGACTTCGTTGAAGAAGTGCTGGGCCGTGACCTGGCCGTTTTTGTCTACACCACGGACACTCCACGTGACTGGGAGAAGCTCGTGGGTGCAGGTGTCACCGGGATCATCACGAACCAGCCGGGGCGCCTCCAGGGGTTCTTGGCCGCAAAGTACGACATCGCGCATTCGTAAGGGGGCGCTCCCTCGCACTTCAGATGGGGACGCGACCTGCTAGTTCACATAGGGGTGGCGTCCTTTCATTTCACATGGGGATACCCCACCGCACGCACTTTCACGCCTGTCTAATATGAGTGCCAACGCATAGGTTGTTTCGAAGGAGAAAACGTGGCACACAAAGCAGATGTGTTGGTGACAAACGTTGCACTGTTCGATGGGGAAGCGTTTAAAGATGGCACCTACGACGTGCGCGTCGAAGACGGGCGATTCAGTGCTGTCGAACCCGCGGGAACGCTTGAGAAGCGCGAATCAGAAACCGTTGTGGATGGTACGGGGCACACAATGACCCCAGGAATCATTGACTGCCACATTCACTCGCTGGTGAATAACGCGGGATCGCTCGAAGGGTTTACCGAACCGTTTTCTCTCCAGTTTTACCGAGGCGTCGAAAACTTGCGTGTGACGCTCGAGGCGGGGGTCACCTCGGCCAGGGACGCCGGCGGAGCCGACGCAGGCGTCCGAGAAGCCCTGGAGCGCGGACTGGTGCGCGGACCGCGACTCAAAGTGGCCGTCACCATCATGAGCCAAACCGCGGGGCACGGCGACGGAATGCTGCCCTCAGGTGCGTGTACACCCATGCTGATGGCCCACCCCGGGCGCCCGTCCGGTGTGGCCGACGGCGTTGCGGGCGTGCAGTTGAAAACACGCGAGCTGATCCGCGCCGGTGCCGACCACATCAAAATCTGCTCGACCGGGGGAGTGCTGTCCGCAGCCGACGACCCGCGCCACTCACAGTTCACGGTGGACGAAATCTCCACGATCGTCGCAGAAGCCACCGCGCAGGGACGCCGGGTCATGTCACACGCGCAGGGGACCGCAGGGATTAAGAACGCGGTCCTGGCGGGGGTCGCGTCGATCGAACACGGCATCTACCTGGATGACGAAACCATCGACTTGATGCTAGAGCGCGACTGCGTTTTGGTGCCCACGTTGCAGGCCCCGCTGGCGGTGATTCGTGCGGCCGAGGCCGGCGTGCCGATTCCTGAAGCCATGGTTGAAAAGTCGCGCCGAGTGGCCGAGCGCCACCGCGAATCCGTAGCCAAGGCTCACCAGGCGGGTGTGCGGATCGCCATGGGAACCGACGCCGGGGTTGGCATTCACGGGCAGAACCTGGAAGAGCTGGAGCTCATGGCGGGCGTGGGTATGAACACCGCCGAGGTGTTACGCGCCTCCACGGTAAACGCCGCGGACTTGATGGGTGATGACTCAGTGGGGCGGGTGCGCGTGGGCAACCACGGTGACTTTGTGCTGTTTGAGGGAAGCTTGGAAGAGCGAGGGGTTGAACAGTTACGCACTGTTGAGAAGCGTGTCTTCCAAGGTGGCGTGGCTGTTTAGAGTTCGGTAGTTCGGTTGCGCGGGGTGTCGCGGATGCGGGGCTGAAAGAGGACGTGCCTGGATTTTGCATCACCCCGCGCGGGTGTGTATAGTTTTCTTTCGTTGCCCCAATAGCTCAGTCGGCAGAGCGTTTCCATGGTAAGGAAAAGGTCAAGGGTTCGATTCCCTTTTGGGGCTCTCGTGCGAATTACGATTCGTGCCTATGGCGGGGTAGCTCAGCTGGTTAGAGCGCACGACTCATAATCGTGAGGTCGCGGGATCGAGTCCCGCTCCCGCTACCACACAAACAAGGTCAGCTCTTACGTGAGCTGGCCTTGTTTCGTTTTTGGCCGAGGTGTGAAACGGAGAGTCTCGACCGTTAAAGGGGCGCGCGTGCGAGTGCTAGGGGTTGGTAGACTCAGGACGCTCGGTTTCTCAAAATGTTCTTAGTCGTTGCGTGAATAAATCGGTTGTAACTGTTGTGTCGTAACGCCGAGCAAAGTTATTCATCTATGTTCCTGCGTTACGTTTTGAGGAGCCTTCGCATGTCGTTTGCGCCTGTTCGTTTTGTTTCTGCCACTACTCTTGCTGTCGCTCTGCTGATCACCGGATCGGTGGCCACATCTGCGCCGTCGGAAGCGGCTCCCCGTGCCAAAAAGTGTGCGGTCTCCGTGTCCAACAAGAACCCTAGACAGTACTCCACTACATCGGTGAACGTGTCGAAGGTTGGTAAGAAGGCTAAAGTTTCTGTCTCAGTCAAGTACAAGACCACCACTAATACCAAACGCGCAACTGCAAATTCCCGTGGACAGGCAACGGTGAAGTACAACGTGTATCGTGCGACCCCTAATCGCAAGGTGAACGTGAAAGTTGTGGCGACTCAAGGTAAGAACCGTTGGGAATGCTCGACTTCGTTCACCCCACGGAAACGGTAAGAATCCCCATCAATCCTTTAAACTTGCCGCGTTCGGACGGTAGCTCCGTTTTCGTCCAAGCTGTCTGGTTTAAGGACATCGTTCACCTTTAAACCCTTGAACCGGCCCACAGGTGTGTCACGACATCGTTCCGGTCATGTGTCGCGTCATCGTCCACACCCCGGACCTTTACCCTTGAGTTTCTCTCCCGAACTGATGACGCTAATGCACCCACGGCCAGCGGGGTGACCCGAACAGGTACGGTCACCTCGGGGTCCGAAACGAAAGTGGATACAGTCGAACCAGCCGACTGCAGTCAGACGAAACGGCGCAAAGCGAGCAAAACTGCGCATTATATTGCGTAGTTTCGCTCGCTTTGCGCCGTCTGGTCGTGACTAAAACACCCGGAGTGCTTCACTTGGACTGCTCTACCGAGCAGATGTGACTCACCAGTCAGATGCCACGCGAACAAAAACCGTTTACCCACCACCCTTCGAACAGGGGTGGTGAGTAAACACCCTTTTTGTTCGTTTTGATCACGTTTTCGGCCCAAAATCGGCAAGGTACCCACCACCCCTAGGCGCAAACCTCTCGCTTGTGGTGGGTAACTGGGGTGTTTGCCAACGAGAGAACGATGTCCCGAGACTTCACACTTTTAGACTCAAACGCGTCGAACCCACGCATGCGCTAGTGTGAAATCATCCCCAACACTAAGGACTGAGCATGATCGCTACTCTTTTTGCCGTCGATATCCCCCTCATCATATTCATCGGGATAGTAGTCCTTCTAGGGCTCGCGTTCATCGCGGGCGTGCTGTTCATGTTCTTGGTTCTCCCCGGCAAATCTGAAGCCAGGCGCCGACGCGAACGGCGTGAAAACCGTCGTCGCATGCTCGCTCAGTTCGTGTTTGACATCCTTAACCGCAGGTAGTCGAAAACGCCACCCCTCGAGGACCAACCAACCTGACCTCACAGAGGCAAAACGATAGGCTTGAGCCATGGCAGTGAATACAGACCTCCAAGGGTCCAGTTACCGGTTGGACAACCCGGTTGAAGTGGGCCAAGAAAAGATCGCAGAATTCGCGCGCGCAGTCGGCGCCACCCACCCCTCGCACTTCGACGCTCAAGCCGCGAAAGACCTCGGCTACAGCGCCCAAGTAGCCCCACCCACCTTCCCGGTGACGATCGCGCAGCGAGCGGAAGCTCTCTACATCGCGTCAGAAGAAGCGGGCATTGACTTTTCGCGTGTTGTTCACGGTCAAGAGCAGTTCACATACACTCGCCCGATCGTCGCAGATGACCTGCTGAACGCGGAGTGCTTTGTCGACGGAATCCGTGAAGCCGGCGGCCACGCAATGATCACCACCCGCACGGAACTCACCGACGCACGCACAGACGAACCCGTTGTGACCGTGACGTCCACGATCGTTGTACGAGGAGGCGACGATGCCTAACATCACATCCAACGCGCACGTTGAAGCGGGTTCGCCAGCAACGCTGGAAGTGGGCCAGGAAGTCCTGACCGCGACCGTCGAACTTTCCCGCGCTGACCTGGTGAAATACGCCGGAGCGTCAGGCGACTTCAACACGATCCACTGGAACGAACGCTTCGCAAAAGAAGTGGGCTTGGACAACGTGATTGCCCACGGCATGCTCACCATGGCCACCGCCGTGACGCCTCTGACTGACTGGCTGGGCGACCCGGGTGCCATCCTGGACTACCGCACCCGCTTCACCAACCCGGTAGTGGTTCCCGACGCAGAATCCGGCAGCCCCGAACAGCCGTCGGTGACACTCACCTCGGCCATTCGTGTGGGCGCAATCGACGAGAAGGCCTGCACCGCGCGCTTCGACGTGGACGTCAAGGTCGACGACACCGCTGTCCTGGGTCGTACGCAAGTGAAGGCTCGCATCAAGTGAACCTGGCTGAACTGACCACGTTGCGGGTGGGTGGCCCGGCGCCACGCCTGACCACGGTCACCACCCGTGACCAGCTCATTCGCTTCTGCGCCGACCACCCGTTGACGCCCGGCGCTGAACCCGTCCTGTTCATTGGTGGCGGGTCAAACCTGCTCATCAGCGACGACGGGTTCGCGGGTCCCGTGTGCTTGATCCGAACCCAAGGCATCACTGAAGTTACCGGTGAGGGCCAGCTTGTTCGGGTTCGCGCCCAGGCCGGGGTCACGTGGGACGAACTGGTCAAGCACACGGTCGGCTTGGGGCTTCGCGGGTTGGAGGCCCTGTCCGGGATCCCTGGCTCTGTGGGCGCCACACCCGTGCAAAATGTGGGGGCTTACGGTGCCGAGGTCGCAGAACTGATCTGTTCCGTCACCCTTTTCGACAGGGTGGAAGGCGAGGTGCGTGAATGTGCGCCGGACGAACTGGAATTTGGGTACCGCACCAGTCTGCTGAAAACCTCGGCGGCCCAGCTGGGGCAGCCACGCTACATCGTCCTCGATGTCGAGTTTGAGCTCGAGCGGGCAGGGGAGTCTGCTCCAGTCCGATACGGGCAACTGGCGTCAGCTTTGGGAGTTGAGATCGGTGAGCGTGCCCCGCTTGATGGGGTGCGTGAAGCAGTGCTTCAGTTGCGCGCCTCAAAAGGCATGGTGCTCAACGCCGAAGACCACGACACGTGGTCGGCCGGTTCCTTCTTCACCAACCCCATCCTGCCGGCCAACCCGGGACCCGGCGACCCGCACGTGCCTGAAGGCGCGCCCACTTACCCAGTCCGTAACCCCACCACAGGTGAGGTGGACGAAAAGGTGGTGAAGACCTCGGCAGCGTGGCTCATTGACCACGCGGGGTTCGACAAAGGATTTGCGCTCAACGACCGCGCATCCCTGTCCACTAAGCACACGCTCGCGCTGACCAACCGCGGCCAGGCGCGGGCGCAGGACATTGTGGAGCTCGCGCGGCACATCCGCGGCGGAGTGGCCCAGACCTACGGCATCACGATGCACCCGGAGCCGAACTTCGTGGGGTGCCAGCTTTAGGGGTTGCGCTTGGTTGCGCGGGCTCGGCCTTCCCTAGCGACCCTGGCCGGTCACACGCGCTTCCCACGCGTCGATGTCGGCGTGTGCGCGGGTGACGACGTGGCGGGGTGCCGTGGAAATGGTGAAGGAGTCGCGGGCCAGCTGCGCCAACTCCGAGGTGGTAAACCCCATCCGATGAGCGATCGCGTACTGTTCGGTAATGCGCGGGCCAAAGATCAGCGGATCGTCTGCGCCCAGCGCCACTTTCGCGCCGGCGCGCACCAACGTGCGAAGCGGGACGTCCTCGGCGGTGGCGTACACCCCCAACGAGGCGTTCGAGGACGGGCAGACTTCTAAGCCCACACCTCGGGAAACCAGGGTGTCTAATAACTGCGGGTCTTCTGCCGCGCGCACTCCGTGACCCAAGCGGGTGGGGTTCAGAGTGCCCAGTGTGGTGCGGATGTGTTCGGGGCCTAAAAGCTCACCGCCGTGCGGAAATGAGGCGAGGCCGGCGTTGCGGGCGATTTCAAAAGCGCGGGCGAACGAGGCGGTGTCGCCGGAACGTTCGTCATTGGACAAGCCAAAGCCAACCACAGCGCCAGGGCCGTTGCCGGCGTGCCGGGCGGCCAACCGGGCCAGCGTGCGGGCGTCCAGCGGGTGTTTCATGCGCGAGGCGGCGACGATGATCGCCACCCCAAAGGTGTCATCCGACTGGTTGCGGGCTTCGTCGAGGACGACCTCGAGGGCGGGCGTGATGCCACCCATTTTGCCCGCGTAGCCCGTGGGGTCCACCTGGAGTTCGAGCCAGCGGACGCCTTCGGCCCTGTCGAGGGCGGCGGCATTGGCCACGACTGCGCGCAAAGCGTCTTCACCTTGCACGACTGTGCGGGCCGAGTCGTAGAGGCGCTGGAAGCGGAACCATCCGCGCCGGTCAGGGGAGAGGCGCATGGGGTCGTGGCGCATGAGGACCCGGGGGAGGCGCACATTGCGGGCCTGGGCCATCTCCTGGAGTTTCGCTACCGTCAAGGAACCCGTGAAGTGCAAGTGCAGGTGGGCTTTAGGAAGCTGGTTCAGCTGTTCGGTAGTGACGGGTGCCAGATCATTCACCATGGCCCCAGTGTAGGCGGTTGGGTGTGGTGAGAGTGGGTCGGTTCGACGAAACGGCGGTAAACCATGTAAGCTTTCAGTTCGGTAGATTCACTCGGTGTGTATCGGGTGGGTTTCTCAGCCGCACAAGGCTTAGGGGTGTGGCGCAATTGGTAGCGCAACGGTCTCCAAAACCGTAGGTTGCAGGTTCGAGTCCTGTCACCCCTGCTCAGGAAAGCAAATCGACTACATCAGTGAGGACGCGTGGCAGAATCAGGCAAAGGCTCCGAAGCCGTAGACCACAAGCGTCGCGGTTTCTTCGGTACGATCGCTCGTTTTTTTGCGGAAGTCATGTCGGAGCTGAAGAAGGTTGTCACTCCAACCCGCAAAGAACTGATCAACATGTTTGGTGTAGTTCTGGGCTTCGTCATTGTGATGATCGTGATCGTCTTGACAGTTGACTTCGTCTTCGGAAAGCTTATTGGCTTCGCGTTCGCACGTACGCCTATCTGGCCACTGTGGTAAGCGACTGCGACTGCCACACCACCCTAAGTAACTCATAAAAGGAGACACGTTGTCGGAGAACATCTCGGAAGCTGACGAGACCGCACAGTCCGCGGAAGCGACGGAAGTTGCCGAGACCGCGCAGGATGTCGAAGCTCAGGCACCTGCGGACAGCGTCACGGAAACCACCACTGACGAGACCAACGCTGATGACACCTCGGACGCCCGCGAGGAATTCCTGCGCGAACTTCGCATGAAGGAAGGCGACTGGTACGTCATCCACTCCTACGCGGGATACGAAAACCGCGTAAAGGTGAACCTGGAGAACCGTACCGTCAGCCTGGACATGGAAGACTACATCTTCGAAGTCCAGGTCCCCATGGAAGAAGTCGTTGAGGTCAAGAACGCTCAGCGCAAGACCGTGCGTCGCGTGCGTATCCCCGGATACGTGCTGGTGCGCATGGAGCTCACGGATGCTTCATGGGGTGTTGTTCGCAACACGCCAGGAGTTACCGGATTCGTGGGCAACGCGTACGACCCGATCCCGCTGACCATGGACGAAGTCGTTTCCATGCTTGCGCCGGTCATTGAAGAACACGAGGCTGAGCGTGCGGCTGAGGAAGGCGAAGCTCAGAAGGTTGCTGAGGCTGCCAGCGGTTCCGAGATCGTTGTCGAGTTTGAGGTTGGCGAAACGGTCATGGTTAAGGAAGGGTCCTTCGAAGGACACCCTGCAACCATTCAGGAGATTCGCCCCGAACAGCAGAAGCTCACGGTACTGCTTTCGATCTTCGAGCGCGATGTCCCAGTTGAGTTGGGATTCGGGCAGGTCTCAAAGATCTAACCAGAGTTTGCGCTGTGTATAAGCGCCGAGGTCGTGCAACTGTGAGTTGCACGACTTCAGTTTCCATTCCCGCGTGATACGTGGAATAATGTTGGAGTTTGATTGTGAGGACTATCGGATTCTCGCAATCGCACCTTCACGTCAGAAGGCGTGAAGACAGTCAAGATTAAGGACCACAATGCCTCCCAAGAAGAAGGTAACCGGTCTGATCAAGCTGCAGATCCAGGCAGGTGCTGCTAACCCAGCTCCTCCAGTTGGTCCAGCTTTGGGTCAGCACGGTGTGAACATCATGGAGTTCTGCAAGGCGTACAACGCTGCGACAGAAAACATGCGTGGAAACATCGTTCCGGTTGAAATTACTGTTTACGAAGACCGTTCGTTCACGTTCATTACCAAGACTCCTCCTGCAGCTCAGCTCATTAAGAAGGCTGCTGGTCTGAAGTCAGGTTCGGCAACTCCTCACACGGTTAAGGTGGGTCACCTCACTAAGGACCAGGTGCGTGAAATCGCTGAAACCAAGATGCCTGACCTCAACGCGAACGACATTGAAGCAGCATCGAAGATTGTTGCTGGTACTGCACGTTCCATGGGTATCACCACGGACGTAGAAGTCTAAGAAGTTTATTTGGTGGTAGGGCCAGCGCGGCCCAGACCACAACTGCAAGGAGATAGCAGATGGCAAAGCGCTCAAAGGCCTACTTGGCCGCAGCCGAAAAGATTCAGGCTGAAACATACTACGAGCCAGCGCAGGCAGTTGCGTTGGCAAAGGAAACCTCGGTTGCAAAGTTCGACGCAACCGTCGAAGTTGCTCTGCGCTTGGGTGTTGACCCACGTAAGGCAGACCAGATGGTGCGAGGCACCGTCAACCTCCCGAACGGAACTGGTAAGACTGCTAAGGTCCTGGTATTCGCTGCTGGTGACCGTGCGGAAGCTGCCCGTGAAGCAGGTGCTGACTACGTTGGCTCCGATGACCTGCTTGAAAAGGTAGCCGGTGGTTGGACTGACTTCGACGCTGCTGTTGCAACCCCCGACATGATGGGTAAGGTTGGTCGTCTGGGTAAGGTTCTGGGTCCACGTGGCCTCATGCCTAACCCTAAGACCGGTACCGTGACCATGGACGTTGCTAAGGCAGTGTCCGACATTAAGGGCGGTAAGATCGAGTTCCGCGTGGACAAGCACGCGAACTTGCACTTCATCATTGGAAAGGTGTCCTTCACCGAAGAGCAGTTGCAGCAGAACTTCAAGGCTGCAATGGACGAGGTTCTTCGTTTGAAGCCTTCGTCTTCGAAGGGTCGTTACATCACCAAGGCAACCGTGACCACAACCAACGGTCCTGGTGTTCCGATCGACACTGGTGAACTGCGCGCATAAGACGCTTTTCGCATGTGCCCCGAACCTGTTTTGGTTCGGGGCACTTTTGTGTGTGGGTCCAACCCCGCCACCGCATCACCAACTGACGTTCATGAAACGTTAAGGTGCTCAACGAATCAGGTTCACGGTGCAGTGAGAAATTAGGGGTGATTCCGCATACCTTCATGACACTGGAGACCCACCATGCACCGCTCTTCACGTCTCAGCGCAGCAGTTCTCGCTACTGCACTCGTCGGCACATTGACCCCCGCCGTGACAGCGTTCGGAACGCCCACCTCGGCCCACGCTGCGGTCGCCGCCGACCGCGGCACCGCCGACGTCCGCGTCTTCCAAGACAGCAACCACGACAACTCATTTAACGAGGGTGAACCCGACCTCTACCACGACTTTCTCAACAAGCCACTAACCGTTAAAAACAAAGCCACGGGCAAGTGGTACATCATCAAGACAAGCATCCTTAAGGATGTGGGGCTTCCAGCGGGCGAGTACACCTTGTACTTGCCGGAATACAGCGAATATGGAAACTACGTCTTTATCGATGCGACGACGGGGAAGCGTCTCGCGCGCACCAAGCTGGCGAATAATGTTCCCGCGATCCAAATCGGATCGCGTGGCCAGGAAATTACCGGCAACGGAGCAACTGCTGGTTACGGTGTTCACAGCTACGTCGACATCAAGGTGGAACCGGGGAAGCCACTGAACCTCGCATACGCGGCGTCCTCGATTAGTGCAAACGTTTCGGCCGTTGAAACGAAAGACGGCGCCGAGGTCGCAGCCCCTGACGCTGTTACCGTCGCCTACAAAGATGGAAGCTCGTCTGTTAAATCTGCAAACGTAGATAGCCGTTACTGGGCTGGTGCCGGTGACCAGGACTGGGACAAGCACCACTTCTTCGACGGCAAAGTAACCGCACGTATTTCGCCTAAGATCAACTACACGGTCGACAAAGTCGAAGCGCGTTTTCACCAATTTCAGGAAGCACCACGCAGAATCGACAAGCTCAGCGATCCGCTGAACGTCACCGCCGACCCAGCTAACCACACCTACACCGTCAACTCGTCTGACGCCGGGGAAGCATGGGGAGACTTCGAATACAAGGCGTTCCTCAAGCCGGTTGAAGTTGGTAAAGCAACGGTTCGCCTGTTCGGTGACGAAAACGTAGACAACAAGTACTCAGGGCCTGAAGAGAAGGTCAGCAGTAGCTACATCAACCTCGAAGACGAAAACGGTCGCTGGTTCAAGGTAACCCCGGAAGCACTGAAAGAACAGGGTCTCCCTGCTGGTAAGTACACCGCGTACGTTCGCAACGCGAGTGTCGCTGACGGATTCGGTGTGGTCGTCGACAGTAAGACCGGAAACCGCATGGAAACCGTGCGCCTGGACGAGTCACACGCTGCGACCTTCGTTGACGAAAGCACAGGCGAAACTCTGCCAACAGTGACCGACAAAGGACGCTTCGTCAAGACTTCCTTCACCGTGGCACCTGACGAAGACACCGTTGTCGACATGGCCGCGACCCGCATTGATGCAAGCGCCAAAGTGACGGTTGACGGTGAAGCGCTCGACTCCAAGGTGTACTTCAAGGATGGGGGCGCTCGCCTGGAAAGCTTCGTTTCGAAGACCTCCACCACAACCGAGCACCTCGCCTCTGACGACGCGGACAAAAAGACACGTCACTTCTTCTCCGACGAATGGGTGACTGTTGGTGTGGAAAACATCGACGGACACAAGGTGAAGAGCGTGACCGTGGGCGGAATTGCCGGTGGTAAGACCGTTGAAGCAGAAAAGGTTTCTGACACCGAATACCGCGTCAAGCGTTCCGTACTTGGTGATGACTTTGGTCGTTTGAAGTTCGACGTGCAGCTTGAAAAGGTTGTTCCCACGGGCAAGGTGAACTTCCGCCTGTACGGTGATGAGAACCTCAACAACTCGTTCGAAGAGGACACTGACAAGCTCGAAAGCCGTTACGTCAACCTAGTTGATGAGCAGGGCAACTGGTACAAGGTGATGCCAGAGGCCTTGGCGCAGCAGGGCTTGCCTGCCGGTAAGTACACCGTGTACATGCGTGACGCATCCGTTGCTGACGGTTTTGGTGTAGTTGTTGATTCGGACGGTAAGCGTCTGCCATTCGCCGAGCTGAAAGGCAAGAAGGACGCTACCTACATCGACGCGGAGACCGGTGAAAAGGCTGAGACAACCACCGATGAAGGAACATTCGTAAAGACCGAAATCGAAGTCAAGGAAAACGAAACGGTTGAAGCTAACTTCGCCTCAACTCGCATTGACGCGACAGCAAAGGTGACTGCTGACGGCGAAGCCGTTGACTCGAAGGTGTACTTCAAGGACGGTGACCAGCGCCTGGAGACCTACAAGTCTGACTCAGTTGGTTACGTTGCCTCCGATGACGCTGGTGCTAAGACACGCCACTTCTTCTCTGAAGAATGGGTCACTGTTGGAGTTGAAGAGATTGACGGTTACACAGTCAAGGGTGTGACTGTACGCGGCTTTGGCGGCGGTAAGACCGTGGAAGCAGAAAAGGTTTCTGACACCGAATACCGGATCAAGCGTTCCGAAATGGGCGATGACTTCGGACGCTTTGAGTTCGACGTGCAGCTCGAAAAGGTTGCTGAAGAACCGACTCCTGAGCCAACGCCAGAGCCGACGGAAGAACCAACCGAGGAGCCAACGGAAGAGCCGACGGAGGAACCAACCGAGGAGCCAACGGAAGAGCCGACGGAGGAACCAACCGAGGAGCCTACCGACGAGCCTACGCCGGAGCCAACGGAGGAGCCGACAGACGCGCCTACCGATGAACCGACTGAGGAGCCTACGCCGGAGCCAACTGACGCTCCGACCGAGGAACCTACGCCTGAACCGACTGAAGAGCCCACCGACGAGCCTTCGGAAGAGCCTACGCCTGAACCGACCGAGGAACCGACGGAAGAACCAACCCAGGAACCGACTCCTGAGCCAACGCCAGAACCAACTGAGGAACCGACGGACGCACCTACCGATGAACCGACTGTTTCGCCTGAGCAGAACGGAAAGGTTAACTTCCGCCTGTTCCGCGATGAGAACTTGGACAACAAGTACTCGGGTGACGCGGAAGAGGTCCACGACGGTTACGTCAACCTGGTTGATGAGCAGGGCAACTGGTACAAGGTGACGCCGGACTCCTTGGCGAAGCAGGGGTTGCCTGCAGGTAAGTACACCGTGTACATGCGCGATGGCGGACTAGAACAGGGTAACGGTATTGCAGTAGACGCCGAAGGCAACCGACTGCAGTTCACCAAGCTGGAAGACCAAAAGGACGCTACCTACATCGACGCTGACACCGGTGAGAAGAGCAAGACAACAACTGACACCGGTACGTTCGTTGTCGCTGACATCACTGTGAAAGCAAATGAAACCACTGAGGCCAACTTCGCTACGACACAGATTGACGCCTCGGCCAAGGTGAACAAAGACGAAGTAGAAAGCGTGTACTTCAAAGACGGTGACCAGCGCCTCGACGCCTACGAATCCGAGTCTGGCGGTTTCGTGGCATCCGACGATGCGGAAGCTAAGAAACGTCACTTCTTCTCTGGCGACAAGGTCACACTTGGCGTCAACGTGAAGGAAGGCCGAAAGGTCACGAAGGTTGAAGTTAAACCCGCTGCGACCGACGGCGGTGAAACCATCGTGCTCTTCGACGAAGCATCCGGTGGAGCGAATGCTGGCGTAGAAGCAGTCGCGCCTGGTGCAGCGCTGAGCATGGGTGTGGCCACTCAGGTGCGGTTGGCTGCTGTAAACGCAGGCATCGCGCCAGTATCGAGTGTGGCAGCAGCAAACGCTGGCGCTCAAGAGTTCAGTGTTGACCGTTCAAAGATGGGCGACGACTTTGGTCGCTTCGAGTTTGTGGTGACTACAGCGCCTGTAGACGACCCAACACCAGAACCGACCGAGGACCCAACCGACGCTCCTTCGGAACAGCCAACTGAAGAACCTTCAGAGCAGCCAACCGAGGAGCCTTCGGAAGACCCAACTGATGCTCCAAGCGAGCAGCCATCAGATGAGCCTTCCGAGGAACCGACCGAAGAACCATCGGAAGAGCCGACTGACGCTCCGTCAGAAGAACCTAGCGAAGAGCCGACCGACGCTCCGTCAGAAGCACCAAGCGAGGAGCCTTCGGAAGACCCAACTGATGCTCCAAGCGAGCAGCCATCAGATGAGCCTTCTGAAGAACCGACCGAAGAACCATCGGAAGAGCCGACTGACGCTCCGTCAGAAGAACCTAGCGAAGAGCCAACTGACGCTCCTTCGGAGCAGCCAACCGAGGACCCAACTGATGCTCCGTCAGAAGCCCCTTCGGAGGAGCCAACCGAGGAACCAACCGAAGCTCCTTCTGAAGCTCCAAGCCAGGAGCCATCGGAAGAGCCAGGTGAGGACCCATCAGAAGAGCCAACCGAAGCTCCTTCAGAAGGTGGTAATGACGAAACACCTGGCGATGACGGTGAGCCCGGCGAAGGTGACAACGGCGACGGTGACAGTGGTGACACTGAAGCTGGCGACCAGGACAACACCGGCTCCGGCGACGAGGGTAACGACAACAAGGGCAGTGACACCTCCAAGGACAACAGTCCGTTGCCACGCACGGGTGTCAACGTCGGCGTGAGCCTCGCAGTGGGCGTTGCGCTGGTGGCCTTGGGTGCGGGACTGGTGTTCCGTCGCCGCAAGAACTAATCGCACCACCTAGTCGAAACACCTAACAACAACCAGCACCCCTAAGAACGCAGTGCGGGCGGGAATCTCCCCGCCCGCACTGCGCTTTCCACACAAACTTTGCAACGCACCCCCGCGTCCACACACGGAGCCCCACGCAAAACCCGGCCTCACAGAATCCTGGCTGCCCCCTCGGGCAATCCAGGCGTAGCCAGCGTGAGGTCGCGTGAAAACGGGAGTGCGACCACCTCGGCGTCCTCCAACCCAGCCTGCGCAATAACTCCGGCCTGCCGCGTCACATACTCCCGATCCACCGGCCGCCCATGGCCCGGCGCAAACACGGTAAGCTGCGAATCCTCCAACAACCGCTCCAGGTTCTGCGCCCACCGAAACGGGGTCGCGTCATCACCCAACGCCGGGGGAGCGCCCTCCTCCACAAGGTCACCCACCAGCGCCACGTGCCCGGCAAGCAGCACAAGGTCGCCTTCCGTGTGGCCTGGAAGAACCCGGGCGGTTACGTCCAGGTCCGCAAAACCAACGCCGAGGTCGTTAAAAGTGACGCTGTCAGTCACCTCGGTCATGGGGACAAGAAGCTCAGAAGGGTCCGCGGGTAGGTCAGGCTCAAGGCTGCTGGGCACTTCGTGAAACTGCACCCACGCGCTGGCCTGCATGTCCCGGATGCATTGCGGTGAGGCGAAAAACTCGGTGACGCCCGCGCGGGCAAAGGTTGCATTGCCAAAGAAATGATCCCAATGGTCGTGCGTGTTCACCACACTGACCGGCACATCCACGAAGAGGGCGCGTCCAGACTGGGTGAGGGACGCCTCGGCAAAGGTCGTCAGAATCCTCGACGCCTGCCGCGGACCGGACCCCGTGTCCACAATCACAGCCCGGTCATCGCCCAGAATCAGGTACGAATTGAGCGCCACAGGGTCTGATGTGAAACTGAAAATACGCGTCATAACGGCAAAAACACCACCCGAATCACCACCGAAAGCTGCGCACCTGCGCGAGAGCGCACCGGCCAAACAATACGCCATCCGATTTGGACTTACCCGGAACTCTACGTTAGACTCATCTGGTGCCCAAGACCGTTGGTCTCAGCGTAAACGTCTAACACCTGTTAGAACGCACACGCTGACGAAGACTCGGAATGAGTGACCCGCGCAGGTGATACTGAACTTCATGAAGTCCCGTTAGGGATGTATTTGTGAGCGTTCCGTGCCTGCTGCGCGGAACGCTTTTTTCGTGTTCGCGCACCAACATGTACGAAAGGAATACCATGGCGAGGCCAGACAAGGCAGCTGCGGTACAGGAGATCAAACAGCTGTTTGAAAACTCCTCGGCCGCTGTGCTGACCGAGTACCGCGGTCTCACCGTTGCGCAGATGAAAGAACTGCGCGTTGCACTCGGTGGGAACGCCTCCTACGCCGTGGTAAAGAATACGCTGACCGCCATTGCAGCTAAAGAAGCTGGACTGGATGCGTTCAACGCAGACAACCTCAAGGGTCCATCTGCGATCGCTTTCATCTCCGGTGATGTTGCTGACGCTGCAAAGGCTCTGCGTGACTTTGCCAAGGCGAATCCTCAGCTGGTCATCAAGGGCGGACACCTCGAAGGTGCTGCACTTTCAGCTGAAGAAGTTACGAAGCTGGCTGACCTCGAATCCCGCGAAGTTCTGCTTGCCAAGGCTGCTGGAGCGCTCAAGGGAAGCCTGTACAAGGCTGCCTACGCGTTCACCGCACCTCTGGTCAAGACGGTACGTACCGTCGATGCACTGCGTGCAAAGCAGGAAGAATCCGGATCCGAAGCAGCGTAAGTTTCACCCCCATAAACCACGGTTGAACCCAACCACTCACGGAAGGACGTAGCCACCATGGCTAAGCTCACCCCTGAAGAGCTCATTGAAGCGTTCAAAGAGCTCACCCTGATTGAACTGAACGACTTCGTTAAGAAGTTTGAAGAAGAATTCGAAGTTGAAGCTGCTGCTCCAGTTGCTGCTGTTGCTGCTGCTCCTGGCGCTGGTGGCGGAGACGCTGGCGGAGCCGAAGAAAAGGACGAATTCGACGTTATCCTCGAATCCGGTGGAGACAAGAAGGTTCCTGTTATTAAGGAAGTTCGTGGACTCACCAGCCTTGGTCTGAAGGAAGCTAAGGAGCTCGTTGACGGTGCTCCTAAGCCTGTTCTGGAAGGCGTTAACAAGGAAACCGCTGAAGCTGCTAAGGAAAAGCTCGAAGCAGCTGGCGCTACCGTATCGCTTAAGTAATTTGGTAGCCCGGGCGCGGGGTCTAGTGATTCCGCGCCCGAGGTCGTTCCAGATTGCCAACTGGCCGTCACCCTGTGTGGGTGGCGGCCAGTTTTGTGTGGGGCGGTAGCTGATATGGCGCGAAGCGAGCAAAACGGCGCAATATAATGCGTAGTTTCGCTCGCTTTGCGCCGTTTCGTTTGGCTCCTGCATTGCGAATCATGACGAACTGCAGACATGCGCATACGCATATGTGATGTGGTGGACTCACTGCCTTATGAAAGGAATCACCATGTCATCAATCCGCGTGTCTCACGCAGGTTCTTTACCTCGCACGGAACAGCTCATCGCGGCCAACGCAGCTCGCTTCGACGACAACTTCAACAACGATGAGTTCCAGCGTTTGCTTCAGGACTCCGTTGTGGATCTAGTCGCTAAGCAAAAGGAACTGGGCATCACCGATGTCAACGACGGCGAATACGGTCACGCAATGGCCGCTGCTAAGGACTACGGGGCATGGTGGCACTACTCCTTTGAACGCACCGGGGGATTGGAATTGCGCGACGTGGACTTCTTCAGCGCTGAACCGGTTCGTTCAGAACCCGGCAACGTGCAGCTCACCAGTTTCCCCGACCGCCGCGACCGTAACCTGTTCCCAGGGGTGTACACAGATGGAACAGCGGGTGCTGACACTGGAACACAGCCTCAGTTCCCTACTGCAACGGGACCCGTGACCTACATCGGGCAGGACAAGGTTCAGCGTGACATTGAGAACCTGCGCGTGGCCTGCGAGAAGGCAGGCGTTGACCCGTCGACCGCATACATCAACTCCTTAGGGCCCAGCTCAGCGGCTCGTATCACCAACGAGTACTACGACACCGATGAAGAGTTCATCTGGGCCATGGCCGATGTCTTCCGTGAGGAATACCTCGCAATCACAGAGGCCGGTTTCATCGTGCAGATTGACGACCCGTCAATCGCGGAAAACTTCGACCAGATTAACCCCGAACCGTCATACGAGGACTACCGTGCCTTCACGCGTCCACGCATTGAAGCGCTCAACCACGCTCTGCGCGGTATTGACCCGCAGCGTGTCCGCTTCCACACGTGTTGGGGATCCTGGCACGGCCCTCACGTCACCGACTTGCCGTTTGCAGAAATCGTCGATGACGTGCTTGGCATCAACGCCGCCGGAATCACCTTCGAAGCTGCGAACGTGCGCCACGAACACGAATGGCGGATCTGGGAAGACACCAAACTTCCTGAAGGCAAGTACCTGATTCCCGGAATCGTGTCCCACTCAACCAACGTGGTGGAGCACCCGGAACTGGTAGCCGACCGCATCGAACGCTTCGCCCGTCTTGTTGGCCCGGAAAACGTTGTCGCTTCAACAGACTGCGGATTGGGTGGCCGCATCCACCCTGAAATCGCGTGGGCCAAGCTCGAAACCCTGGCGCAGGGAGCCGAAATTGCATCCAAGCGACTGAGCTAACCAGAGGGGTGGCGAGGTTCACCGAGGTGCAACCTGGGTGACACTCCGCGTTTGGAATTGCGGGGGATGATGTGGCCGTTGTTCGGCGCGAGCGATTCACTCAATCGCTCGCGCACTCGGTCCACACTGTCTGAACTGGAGAGTTATGAAGTCTCTTTTCCGCAATGCACGGTCTGTTGTCCGGGGCACCGCCCTTGCATCAGCTTTGGCCGTCTCCACACTGATGTTCACCGCGTGCGATGTTTCCGACGCCGGTAACGGTGGAGACAAGGCTGAGGGCAGCGGTGAAATCAACCTCTACACCTCAGAACCTGAAGCAAAAATCAACGAAGTCATTGACGCGTTCAACAAAGAAAACCCTGACATCCAGGTCAAGGTCTTCCGCGCTGGAACCGGTGAACTGAAGACACGTATCGCCTCAGAGAAGAAGTCGGGAAAGATCGGCGCTGACGTGCTCCTTGCCGCTGATGTTCCTACCTTTGAAGGGTTTAAGAGCGAAGACGAGCTGATCAAACTCGACAACGTCGAAACAGACGGTATCGAAAAAGAGCAGGTCGACGCGGACGGGTACTACGTGGGAACTCGCATCATCCCCACCGTGATCGCATACAACAAGGACAAGGTAAAGGAAGCTCCAAAGTCCTGGGCAGAACTCACCGACCCTAAGTTCAAAGAACAGATCGCAATGCCCAACCCGGATGTTTCCGGCGCGGCAGCGTTCAACACCGCACTGTGGCTTGACCAGCCAGAACTGGGTGAAGACTGGCTCAAGAAGCTCGGCGAAAACAAGCCCAAGGTTTTGGAATCTAACGGTCCGGTCGCACAGGCTGTAGCTGATGGTTCGTCACCTCTTGGAGTTGTCGTGGACTACCCAGTTCGCGACCTCGCCGACAAGGGTTCACCCGTTGCCGTGAGCTACCCCTCGGACGGCGTGCCTTATGTGAACCAGCCTGCCGGTGTGTTCAAAGACTCGGAGAACCCGGATGCGGCGCAAGCGTTCGTGAGCTTCCTGGTGTCCAAAGAAGGGCAGGAGTTGGCAGTTAAGCAGAACTACGTGCCGATTCGCTCTGACGCCGGCGCACCTGAAGGCGCACCTGCTCTTACCGACATCAACTTGATCCAGCCTGATTACGCCAAGGTGAAGGAACAGCAGGACGGCGCAGTAGAGAAGTTCAAGGAGATCATGGGGTGAGTTTGACTCACCACCGTCCCGACCCCCGCGGCACCACCTCCACGCAGAGTTCAAAGCGCGGTAAGGTCTCGCGGGAGTCGGGGCTTCGTGTCCCAGGGCTACGACTCGCAGTTTGGGTCGCTGTCCTGGTGACGATCGCTCTTCCACTCACAGCGGTGGTGTCAACGGGCCTGAGCTCTTCCGGGCTGGAAGTGTTCCGCAACCCCGACCTGTTGACGGCAGTTGGTAACTCGCTGGTGAGCTCCGGGTGCGCAGCACTGGGCGCAACTGTGGTGGCGCTCGTGCTCACAATTGCACTGGACAGGTTCAAAGTTCCGGGCGCTAGCGTCTTGCGTTGGCTGTTCCTGTTGCCGTTCCTGATCCCACCGTTCATCAGCGCGATGTCGTGGATCGCCCTGTTTTCACCGTCGGGTCCGCTCCGCTCGCTCTTAGGAACAGTACTCCCGACCAACATTTACGGCGCCGGGGGAGTGATCCTGCTACTGACCATCACGTCGTGGCCCATGGCGTATTTGCTCATCAGCTCCGCCATGGCGCGTATCCCCAGCCAGCTCGAAGAGGCCGCACGCGTGTCCGGCGCATCAACTGCCCGCATCTACACCACGGTCACGCTCCCGCTGCTACGACCCGCACTCATGGCGTCGCTGGTCTTGACGTTCGCCAGTAACCTGTCGGACTTCGGAATCCCCGCGCTTTTAGGGCTTCCCGCCAACCACACCACCCTCACCACGCTGGTGTACCGCTTCATCGCGTCGCACTCAGTGCTTAACCCTCTCCCGGCCGCCTCGGCAGTCGGAACGATTCTTCTCGCACTCGCATGCCTGGCAGTCTTCATTCAGCGCTCCACAGGAACGACCTCGGCGGCGGCATCCACACGAGCCACCCAACCGGCCGCGCGCACCCCACTTCTCTGGGCACTCACCGTGGTCCTCTGGGCGGGAGCTATCATCGCGACCGTGCTACCCCTCCTCGCGCTCATCCGCCAAGCGATCCTGCCAGCCCCAGGGGTACCACTGCGGCCAGACACCGTGACCTTCGCGAACTTCACGCACGCACTTTCCAACCCATCCGTGCTGTCCGGTGTGGGGAACTCAGTGCTCTTGGCCTTAGGTGCCGGTCTCGCATGCACTGTGCTGGGGTGGGTGATCGCACTGCTCTTGACCCGCACCCGCAGCTTCGACAATGTGGGACTCGACATCTTCGCGCTCCTCCCACAGGCACTCCCGGGTCTGGTCGTAGCGGTGGCGTGGCTCTTGGTTTCACCGCTACTGGGAATTTTCAACACGCTGTGGGCAATACTCGCCGCGTACGTCATGGCGTTCAGCGCGATCGTTGTCCAAATGGTTCGACCCACCTCCGCGGCCTTGAGCCGGTCCTTCGAAGAAGCCGCGCAAACCGCAGGTGCCAGCCCCACCCGAGCCCTTTTAACCACCTCGGGCCGATTCACCCTCCCCATTGCCGTCACCGGGGGAGTGGTAGTCGCCCTCACTGCCGTTCGCGAACTCACCATCTCGATCCTGCTGGTAGCCCCCGGCACCCGCACGTTGGGCGTGGTCATCTTTAACCTGCAACAGGCGGGCGACTACTCAGCGGCCAGTGCGCTCGCGGTCTTGGTGTGCCTGGCCGGCATCCTGGGGTTGGGCCTCGTCACCGCCCACAACCGAAAGGCCAAACCATGACAGCCCTTGAACTCAACGACATCAACGTGCGCTACCCCGGAGGTGGCGGCTTGTTCGACATCTCGCTCACGGCGCAGACCGGTGAGTTCATCTGTCTGGTGGGCCCATCTGGGTCGGGTAAGACTACGCTGTTGCGCACCATCGCGGGGTTCTTGCGTCCCGTGTCGGGTGGCATGCGGATCAATGGCGCCGAGGTCGTTTCCGACTCCGCGTTCGTGGGCCCCGAGAAGCGCGGGCTGGGTATGGTGTTCCAGGACCACGCGGTGTGGCCGCACATGTCGGTGGGGCAGAACGTCGCCTACCCGTTGCGGGTGAGTGGGCTTAAGGGCGCCGAGGTGCGCGACCGTGTCGCTCAGACTCTCACCCAGGTGGGGCTGGCCGGGATGGCGGACAGGAAGCCAGACTCGCTGTCTGGTGGGCAACGGCAGCGTGTGGCAATTGCCCGGGCAATCATTGCGAAACCGAACGTGGTGTTGTTCGACGAGGCGCTTTCGTCTCTGGACGAGCCGTTGCGTGCGGATCTGCGGGCACAGCTTAAGGCGCTTACCGAGGAGCTTTCGCTGACCGCCGTGTATGTAACGCACGACCGCTCTGAAGCCCTTGCACTGGCCGACAGGATCGCAGTGCTCAAGTCCGGGCGAATCATACAGTACAGCGACCCTCAACAGGTGTTGAACGCTCCTCAGGATCCGTTTGTTGCGCAGTTCATGTCCGATGCCGGCCTGTTTCCTGTCACGCTTGCAGGCGGAGACGGCGAGAGCGAGCGTGATGGCGATGGCGGTGGGTCCGTTGCTCTTGAAAACGGGTCACGGGTCACCGGTTTCACCCGCATGCATGCCGAGGTGGACCCCATCCTCGCTGTTGGCGACGGCGATGCGCGTGTGTGTTCTTCCGGGGAGGGGCATGTGGACGGAACGGTTGAGTCTGTTCTGTTCGACCGCGCGGGCTGGCTAGTGCAAGTGAGCGTGGGGGATCAGGCGCTGACCGTTTTGACTGCGGGTGATCGTCCGCGCGTGGGCGATACGGTTGGCGTTAGGTTCACGGGCGGGACGCTGTTTTCGCGCGAAAACCCGCGCTGATCTGGCCCTTCGAACCTTCACGAGTTTGGCGGACGGAACCTGTCGCTTGAGTTCCACTCCTGGGGAGCGGGCCGTCCGTTATCAGCCTGATGTTGCGGAGCCTGCGGTGGAGCGTTGAATGGCTCCCGCGCCTGTGGGTGCTGCGGCGGCTGTTGCTGTTGCCTCTGCACCTGCGGAGGTTGTGGCGCCTGCGGCGGCTGCGGAACCTCCCGCCGAGGTGGCCACGGCGGTTGTGGCACATCCCGCCGAAGTGCCTGCGGTGGTTGCGAATGTTGCCGATCCTCCGGGGCACCGAACGGCTGACCCTGTTGGTCCGTACGCGCATCATCCACGGGCTTCCGATTGCCACGCAGCAACATCCACACAACGACCCCAATGATGATGAGAGCAAGAACAACGAGTACCAGCCACACCACATCACGCAACAGCCACACTGCTGAAAGCGCCAAGGTTCCAACGGAACACCACACCAAAACTGGCCGGTTGGTCAGCGCCCCCATGATGAGGAACAGCACCAGCCATGACAAGAACACCGCCGTGTAGAAGCCACCCGCAATAAACGCCACCAACAGGCCAATGAACGTCATGATCCCGAACGTGAGATACAACCTCACCTGCGTACCAACGCGACGGGAGGCAAGCCAGGGGAAACCACCTCGGCCGCCGTAGACCCACGCCCAGACCAGCGCGGTGAGAGCCAGGATGTGCAACGGAACATAGAAATTCCAGCGCACCAGACCACTAAACGAAACCGCCAGCCCCAACGCACCCACATAACTGGCGATCTCAAAGAACACCGCACGGTGACGACTCACCCGCACAGCAGTCATGACTGTGGCGGCGATCGCCAACAAAATAAGTCCCACGACAACCCGGGCAAACGACGGAATCGGCACCGCGGAATTATTGATGAAGACTGCAGGTAACAACGCGCCCAGCAAGATCAGCGTCGCGGCAATCAAGCTTGCAAGAGCTTTCCGTTTAACCAGCACCTGCACCCAGTGAACCGCGTACAAGATGGCCCACGCAATAATGTTGGCCAGTACAAAGTGGTTGACTCCCTCCAGGAACGGGGACGTCACAGATCGTGCAAACGTGGGGACAGTGGCCATAGCGGCCAAAATGAACCACTGAACCCGCATCACGTGAGTCACGTACACAATCACTGCGGTCGCCAAGACGCTCGCTATTGTGAAGAAGTACCACTCTTCGAACTTAGGCACTACAGCCCCAACCGCGTGTACGCACACCGCGGCCGCATACAAAATGACAAACACTGGAGCCGGAGACGGCTTAAACTGTGCGACCGGACCATTCTGAGCACGTTTTGCGTGCTCAGAATTCGCAACCTCAACCCGCCGCTGATGCTCGGGCCGCGTCATGCGACGTGCCACATCAAATCCGACAAGCAACGCCACCAGATCAATCGCGGTCGCAGACACAAACAAGGTCGCATAAGGAAAATTTGGGGCAAGCGCGATCGTCGAAACATTGATCGCGCCCAAACCAGTCACAATCAGACTCGCAATTGCTGCATATTGCGCTCGCTGGTAACGTCCACGCGCATAACGACGCGCATAAACAATCATGAGGCCCGCCGCTAATAGCGCGAAAAAGGTAAGCGAAAGAGGACGCGAGAAGATCCATCGCCATGAGTCGCGACTACCCGCAATGACCGCGTCAACACCGAACGAAAAAGCAAACAGCAACGGAACTGTTGACAGTGTGAAGAGGCCCGAACGCACGAGGAAAGCCAGCCCCACTAAAACCAAAACCAGCACAAACAGGACGACCAAGTGCCACACCTGCATCCCATAGAACAGGGCAAGAAATGCCGGGGCGAACGCGCTCGCAGGGAAGATCGCCGTGTAAAACGGTGAGGAAATGCGCAAACGGCGGCGGTTGCGACCTCGGGGACTTACAATCCACCCGGTGAACAGCGCGTCAGCCACGACAAAAACGCCCACTGCAATGACGTAGCAAATGACGACGGTGGACTTATCGCCGCCAATGAAATGAGCAACAACGCACGCGAGTGACACGGCGAACATCACGGCTGAGCCGTATCCCAAAGCGCGCTGTAGGGGAGTGTCTGTCGTAACTCCAAACAGTATGTGCATCGCCGCGAGCAAAGCAAAGATGATCCCGGCAGGGATATAGAGTCTGCCGTCAGTGCCCTCGATCCGGAACCCCGTGACCGCTGTGCCCACCAGGAAACACGCGGTCGTCACGATGTGCGCTGTTAAGCGGAAAGCGGTGTTAGCTCGACGAATAAGCGCTTCCACCACATGCCACAGCCCCACGACAAGGAACGCAAGGCCGGTGGCGAATCTGATCGCATCGTCTGTATTGCTGATCAGTTTTGCGATGGCGTTTGCCGTCAGGGCAATCGTAAGCGCTCCAGTCACGCGGGCAACAATGGCTTGCCATCCCCAACGGTTCAGGCTGGCAGAAAGGACATAGAACACGGTCAAAAGACCAAACAGGATTGCCCACTGGTACGTGGCGGGGAACGGCTGCACGAACAAGCACGCGACAGCAGACGCCGGTGCCAGAATCTCACCTAAGAGCATGTGCGGGCGCACGAACCTCTTGGGTAGCCGGTTGCGTGCCAAAGCCCCGACAAGCGCGAAAACTGTGGCCGTCGCCATGAGCCCGTAGAAGAACGCCACAGGTGGCAGTGCCGCGAAATTCACGATGGACAACACCAATGAACCCACGAACAGCAGGCCGAACCACATGATGGTTTCGGACTTCAGCAAGATCGCTGCCAGCACATACGCGATCACGCCCACCAGCGACGCCGCGAACCACGCAACTGAACCTGGAATCGAGTCACTGGCTCCTAACAGCCCGGCCGCAATGGGAAGAAGCGCGATTCCAAGGGCCACCAACGCAAAACCAACAGGCTTGAGCCGGGCAGACAGGGCGTGAATAACAAGACCCGCTACGTAAGACAGAGCCGCGACAACCCCAATTGCCACCGCTCGCACGATCGGTGACCCCGTCACACTTGCGAACGTGATCGCCGCCGCGATGAGGAATAAACAAGCAACACCCAGAAGAATGTTAGGCATCCACGCGGTAGAGGATTGCTGTTTCTGAACCGACTGGTGGGGGAGATGTGGTTGCTGCTGGCCTGGCTGGCCGGGCTGACCGGGCTGGCCCGCCTGTGGAGGGCCGTCAGTGAAGCCTGGGTAGCCGGAATAACCGGACTTCTGTTGGTGTTGCGGGGCCCGTTGGTGTTGTGGGGCTGACGGTTGCGGCGCCTGCGGGTGCTGCGGCGCCTGTGCATGATGGGGGACAGGTTTCTGTCGCCGAGGTCGTGCCTGGCTACCCGTTCGTGTTCGGAGTGACGCGGTCATAGCGTTCAGGACGATGCCGGTCACAAGCACGGTAAATACGCTGATCCACGAAAAAAATAGAAGCCAACCTTGTGTCACGACAGTCACTCCCCTCTCAGCAAGAAACATAGCACCGGGGTTGTGCGGAAAATGAGTTATCCACAGGGGGAGTGAGGCTTCGTTGCAGATTTGTCTCAAAGTGTGCGACTTTCCACAATCGAGCGCCGCATCAACGGCCCCGCGCGGTTCACCAGCGTGAACACCGTGTGTGAAAAAGCGTGAACCTCGAGACGAAAGCAAAAAGAAAGAACTCTACCACAACGCTCTTGCGTGGTTTGGTATTCGTGGTTAAACTGGTGGTTTGCGTTGCGGTGACTTCATTTTGCCTTCATATAGCGGTGGGCGTGAACTGCAGCGCTCGGAGATACAACCACTGTGGAAGGATCCCATTGGCCGTCGCCAACGAAAACACAAGGACCGCTAACCCGCCCAAGCGCGTTTCCTTCGCGAAGATTCACGAACCACTCGAAGTGCCAAATCTGCTTGGTCTGCAGATCGACAGCTTCGACTGGCTGGTCGGAAACGAACGCTGGCAAGACCGTGTTGCTGAAGCGATTGAGAACGGAGACGACTCAGTTGCCACCACCTCGGGTCTTGAAGACATTTTTGAAGAAATCTCGCCGGTAGAAGACTTCTCCGGAGCGATGTCGCTGTCGTTTAGCGACCACCGCTTCGAGCCACCAAAATACTCAATCGACGAGTGTAAAGAACGCGACATGACGTACTCGGCGCCACTCTTCGTGATCGCCGAATTCATGAACAACAACACGGGTGAAATCAAGTCCCAGACCGTGTTCATGGGTGACTTCCCACTCATGACCGACAAGGGAACGTTCATCATCAACGGAACCGAACGTGTTGTCGTTTCCCAGCTGGTGCGCTCGCCAGGTGCGTACTTCGAGTCCGTGCCGGACAAGACCTCGGACCGCGACATCTACACCGCAAAGATCATCCCGTCTCGCGGTGCTTGGCTGGAGTTCGAAGTCGACAAGCGCGACCAGGTTGGTGTCCGTCTGGACCGTAAGCGTAAGCAGTCGGTCACGGTTCTTCTGAAGGCGCTGGGCTGGACCGATTCACAGATCCTTGAAGAGTTTGGCGAGTTCGACTCCATTAAAGACACTCTGGCCAAGGACACGGTCAGCACCCGCGAAGAAGCACTCCTGGACATCTACAAGAAACTGCGTCCAGCTGAACCTGCAACCGTCGACGCGGCTGAAACTCTTCTGCGCAACCTCTACTTCAACCCCAAGCGTTACGATCTGGCCAAGGTGGGTCGCTACAAGATCAACCGCAAGCTGGGCGTCGACGAGGCTCTGACCGAATCAGTTCTGACCGTTGACGACATCGTGGCAACCATCCGCTACATCGTCAGCCTGCACGCTGGCAAGGAAACCATGCCAGGTGTTCGCGGTGGCGAAAAGACCGACATCCGCGTAGCACTCGACGACATCGACCACTTTGGTAACCGCCGTATCCGCGCGGTTGGTGAACTGATCGAAAACCAGGTGCGCACCGGTCTGTCGCGTATGGAACGTGTGGTCCGCGAACGCATGACCACGCAGGACGTCGAAGCGATTACGCCTCAGACGCTGATCAACATCCGTCCTGTTGTTGCTGCGATCAAGGAGTTCTTCGGAACCAGCCAGCTGTCGCAGTTCATGGACCAGAACAACCCACTTGCAGGTCTGACTCACAAACGTCGTCTGTCTGCTCTGGGTCCTGGTGGTCTTTCACGTGACCGCGCAGGTATGGACGTGCGTGACGTTCACCCGTCGCACTACGGCCGTATGTGCCCCATTGAAACCCCGGAAGGCCCCAACATTGGTCTGATCGGTTCGCTTGCGTCCTACGCACGCATCAACCCGTTCGGTTTCATTGAGACCCCGTACCGCAAGGTGGAAAACGGTGTCGTCACCGACAAGACGCAGTACCTGACTGCCGACGACGAACTCGAATACAACATCGCGCAGGCTAACGCTCCGCTGACCGATGACCAGAAGTTTGAAGAAGAATTCGTCCTTGCCCGCCCAATGGGTGGTGGCGGTGAAGCGGACCTGATTCCCGCTGACGAAATCCACTTCATGGACGTTTCTGCACGTCAGATGGTGTCGGTTGCAACCGCGCTGATTCCGTTCCTGGAGCACGACGACGCTAACCGCGCGCTCATGGGTGCGAACATGCAGCGCCAGGCTGTTCCGCTGGTTCGCGCGCAGGCACCGTACGTTGGTACGGGTATGGAGTACCGTGCGGCAGTTGACGCTGGTGACGTCATCGTGGCTGAAAAGGCCGGTGTGGTGACCGAGGTGTCCGCCGATTTTGTGACCGTCATGAACGACGACGGAACCACCACCACGTACAAGGCTGAGAAGTTCCGCCGCTCCAACCACGGAACCTCCTACAACCAGCGCATCATTGTTGACCAGGGTGACCGTGTTGAGGTTGGCGCTGTTCTTGCTGACGGACCGTCCACCGAAAACGGTGAAATGGCTCTGGGTAAGAACCTCCTGGTGGCGTTCATGTCCTGGGAAGGTTACAACTTCGAGGACGCGATCATTCTGTCCCAGCGCATGGTGCAGGACGACGTTCTTTCGTCGATCCACATTGAAGAGCACGAAATCGACGCTCGTGACACCAAGCTGGGTGCCGAAGAGATCACTCGCGACATTCCGAACATTTCCCCTGACGCGCTGGCTGAGCTCGACGAACGAGGCATCATCCGTATCGGTGCTGAAGTCACCGACGGCGACATCTTGGTCGGTAAGGTCACGCCTAAGGGTGAAACCGAACTCACGCCAGAAGAACGCCTCTTGCGTGCGATCTTCGGTGAGAAGTCCCGTGAAGTCCGTGACACCTCGCTGAAGGTGCCACACGGTGAAACCGGTACCGTCATTGGCGTCAAGGTCTTTGACCGCGAAGACGACGACGAACTGTCGCCGGGTGTTAACCAGCTGGTTCGCGTGTACGTCGCTCAGCGCCGCAAGATCACCATTGGTGACAAGATGGCTGGACGTCACGGAAACAAGGGTGTTATCTCCCAGATCCTTCCGGTTGAAGACATGCCGTTCATGGAAGACGGAACCCCTGTCGACGTCATCCTGAACCCGCACGGTGTTCCTCGTCGTATGAACATCGGTCAGGTTTTCGAAATCCACTTGGGGTGGATCGCAAACCAGGGATGGCGCATCGAAGGTAACCCCGAATGGGCCAAGGAGCTGGCCGACGGTAAGTTCGAACTCGAGGCGGAACCGGGCACGAACGTGGCAACGCCAGTGTTCGACGGTGCGCACCAGCACGAACTTCGTGGTCTGCTCGACTCGACCCTGCCCAACCGTGACGGTGAACGACTGATCGACTCCACCGGTAAGGCACGACTGTTCGACGGCCGTTCCGGTGAACCGTTCCCGTTCCCGATCTCGGTCGGTTACATGTACATGCTTAAGCTGCACCACCTGGTCGACGACAAGATCCACGCGCGTTCGACCGGACCGTACTCCATGATTACCCAGCAGCCACTGGGTGGTAAGGCACAGTTCGGTGGTCAGCGCTTCGGTGAAATGGAAGTGTGGGCACTGGAAGCTTACGGTGCCGCTTACACACTCCAGGAACTGCTCACCATCAAGTCCGACGATATTCCTGGCCGTGTCAAGGTCTACGAAGCAATCGTTAAGGGCGACAACCTTCCTGACCCTGGAATTCCGGAGTCCTTCAAGGTTCTTATCAAGGAAATGCAGTCCCTGTGCCTCGACGTGGAAGTGCTGTCCTCAGACGGCCAGTCAGTTGAGATGCGAGACGACGACGAGGTGTACCGCGCAGCTGAAGAGCTGGGCATCAACCTCTCGCGTAACGAAGCAAACACCGTCGAAGAAGTCTGATCTACCTGAAATTTTGGCCTAACGGCAAGAAAGAGGATTCACGTGCCTGACGTCAATTTCTTTGATGAGCTGCGCATTGGCCTGGCGACCGCGGACGACATCCGTCGCTGGTCACACGGCGAAGTCAAAAAACCTGAAACTATCAACTACCGCACCCTGAAGCCGGAAAAGGACGGTCTTTTCTGCGAAAAGATCTTCGGTCCTACCCGTGACTGGGAGTGCTACTGCGGAAAGTACAAGCGCGTTCGCTTCAAAGGCATCATCTGTGAACGCTGTGGTGTTGAAGTAACCCGCGCCAAAGTACGCCGCGAACGCATGGGACACATCGAGCTCGCCGCTCCAGTGACCCACATCTGGTACTTCAAGGGTGTTCCATCACGCTTGGGCTACCTGCTCGACCTGGCCCCGAAAGACCTCGAAAAGGTCATCTACTTCGCGGCCTACATGATCACGTCTGTGGACGAAGACTCGCGTCACCGCGACCTTCCTACTCTGCAGAACCAGATCGACGTCGAAAAGAAGCAGATCAGCGACCGTTTGGCTGCTGACCTGGACCGTCGCGCCAAGAAGCTCGAAGAAGACCTCAAGGTCCTCGAGGACGAAGGCAAGACGGCTGCCACCAAGAAGAAGGTCGAAAACCAGGCCAACAAGGAAATGGCCAACCTGCGCAAGCACGCAGACCGCGAACTCGACCGGATCGAAAAGGTATGGGACCGCTTCAAGAACCTGAAGGTCTCAGACCTCGAAGGTGACGAGGCGCTCTACCGCGACATGGTTGCACGTTTCGGCATCTACTTCACCGGTGCAATGGGTGCTGAAGCTATTCAGCAGCGTCTGCGCGAGTTCGACCTCGAAGGTGAAGCAGAAGCACTGCGCGAACTGATTAAGACCGGTAAGGGACAGCGCAAGACCCGTGCCCTGAAGCGTCTGAAGGTTGTCAACGCGTTCATGACCACCGACAACTCTCCAGAAGGAATGGTGCTCGACGCCGTTCCTGTCATTCCGCCGGAACTGCGCCCCATGGTGCAGCTCGACGGTGGTCGCTTTGCCACCTCGGACCTCAACGACCTCTACCGCCGCGTGATCAACCGCAACAACCGTCTCAAGCGGTTGCTCGACCTCGGCGCGCCCGAAATCATTGTCAACAACGAAAAGCGCATGCTGCAGGAAGCAGTCGACTCGCTGTTCGACAACGGGCGTCGTGGACGCCCAGTCACCGGCCCCGGTAACCGTCCGCTGAAGTCGCTGTCCGACATGCTCAAGGGTAAGCAGGGACGTTTCCGTCAGAACCTGCTTGGTAAGCGTGTGGACTACTCGGGTCGTTCCGTGATCGTTGTAGGTCCTACGCTGAAGCTGCACGAGTGTGGTCTGCCAAAGGCCATGGCTCTTGAACTGTTCAAGCCGTTCGTGATGAAGCGGTTGGTCGACCTCAACCACGCGCAGAACATCAAGTCAGCAAAGCGCATGGTGGAACGCCAGCATCCTCAGGTGTGGGACGTTCTCGAAGAAGTCATTACCGAACACCCAGTTCTGCTGAACCGTGCACCTACTCTGCACCGCTTGGGTATCCAGGCGTTTGAACCTCTGCTGGTTGAAGGTAAAGCTATTCAGATTCACCCACTCGTATGTTCCGCGTTCAACGCTGACTTCGACGGTGACCAGATGGCCGTTCACCTTCCGCTTTCGGCTGAAGCTCAGGCAGAAGCTCGCATTCTGATGTTGTCAGCGAACAACATTCTGAAGCCTTCCGACGGTAAGCCTGTGACCATGCCTTCGCAGGACATGATCATTGGTATTTACCACCTGACCTCGCAGGTTGATGGTGCTGTTGGTGAAGGACGCGAGTTCTCGTCACTGTCTGAAGCCATCATGGCGTTCGACCGTGGAGAGCTGGACCTGCGTGCTAAAGCGCGTATCCGGGTCGACAACCTGGTGCCGGCCAAGGACATGGAACTGCCTGAAGACTGGACCGAAGGTCAGCCACTGACCATCGAAACTACGTTGGGACGCGCACTCTTCAACGACACGCTTCCGGACAACTACCGTTACGTCAACACCACGGTCAACAAGAAGCTCTTGTCGAAGATTGTTAACCGTCTGGCTGACT
Source organism: Brevibacterium sp. ACRRH (assembly GCF_022346365.1). Lineage (NCBI taxonomy): Bacteria > Bacillati > Actinomycetota > Actinomycetes > Micrococcales > Brevibacteriaceae > Brevibacterium > Brevibacterium sp. ACRRH. The sequence goes on along the minus strand of NZ_JAKRMN010000003.1, from coordinate 104,611 downwards.
ACTACCCCAAGGTGGAAGTTGCAGCGACCCTTGACAACTTCAAGGCAACCGGTTTCTACTGGGCAACTCGTTCTGGTCTGACCGTGGCGATGAGTGACATCGTGTCACCAGACGCTAAGGAAGGCCTGCTGGACGAAGCTGAAGAGCAGTCGAGCACGGTTGAAGACCAGTACGCTATTGGTGCGCTCACCGACGACGAACGTCGTTCTGAACTGGTGAAGATCTGGTCGGACACCACCGACCGAGTCGCTAAGATCATGCAGGACAACTTCGACTCCGACAACTCGGTGTACCGCCTTGTTGAGTCGGGTGCTTCCGGTAACTGGACCCAGGTGCGTCAGTTGGCCGGTATGCGTGGTCTGGTGACTAACCCTAAGGGTGAAATTATTCCTCGCCCCATTAAGTCGAACTACCGTGAAGGTCTGTCTGTACTTGAGTACTTCATCGCCTCGCACGGTGCTCGTAAGGGTCTGGCCGACACCGCTCTGCGTACCGCAGACTCCGGTTACCTGACACGTCGTCTGGTCGACGTTTCGCAGGACGTTATTGTCCGCACCGAAACCACCGACTCGAAGAAGGGCATTACGCTCCCGGTTTCGCAGGAAGCTGCTGACGGAACGCTCGAACCACACGAGTTCGTGGAAACTTCGGTTCTGGGCCGTCTCACGGTTGCCGACGTTGTTGACGCTGACGGTAACGTGGTCGTTCCAGCTAAGACCGACATTTCCACCGACGTGATCGACCTTCTCGTTGAAGCGGGAATCCGTGAGGTCAAGGTTCACTCGGTTCTCACCGCTGACTCCGACGTGCAGATCTCTGCTCAGCACTACGGCCGTTCGATGGCTACCGGCCAGCTGGTAGACATTGGTGAAGCCATTGGTACCGTTGCTGCTCAGTCGATTGGTGAACCAGGAACCCAGCTGACCATGCGTACCTTCCACACCGGTGGTGTTGCTGCCGGCGGTGGCGGTGACATTACGCAGGGTCTGCCACGTGTGACCGAGCTCTTTGAAGCACGTACACCTAAGGGATTCGCACCAATCGCCGAAGCAACCGGTCGCGTGAAGATCGACGACTCCCGTAAGACGCGCTACGTGATCGTGGTGCCTGACGACGGATCGGACGAAATCGAGCACGCTGTTGGTCGCCGTGCACAGCTCCTTGTTGAAGAAGGCCAGCACGTGAAGGCCGGCGAGAAGCTGCAGATGGGTGCGGTTGACCCCAAGCAGGTTCTGCGTATCCGTGGTCGTCGTGAAGCTGAACGCTTCTTGGTTGACGAAGTACAGAAGGTGTACCGCTCGCAGGGTGTGGGCATCCACGACAAGCACATCGAAGTTATTGTGCGTCAGATGTTGCGCCGCGTCACGGTAATCGAATCTGGTGACACCAACCTGTTGCCAGGTGAGCTGGTCGACCGCAGCCGTTACCAGGAAGAGAACAAGCGCGTCGTCGCTGAAGGCGGTCAGCCCGCATCAGCACGTGACGAACTCATGGGTATCACCAAGGCGTCGCTTGCAACCGAATCCTGGCTGTCAGCCGCATCCTTCCAGGAGACCACGCGTGTTCTCACGGAAGCTGCGCTTGAAGGCAAGTCCGACCCACTTCTGGGTCTGAAGGAGAACGTCATCCTCGGTAAGCTCATCCCAGCTGGTACCGGTATGCACAAGTTCCGCGACATGATCGTGGAGCCAACGGAAGAAGCCAAGCAGGAAATGTTTGCCAACTCCTATGGTGACTTCTACCCAGCTCTGGGAGGCGACACGTCAACGATTCCGCTTGAGGACTACGACTTCGACTCGTTCGGAGGCTAGTCCCGGCCGGCTCTAGCCACTGACGGCGGCTAGAGCCCGGCATAGAGCGCAAGAACTGAGCGCCCCTGACCATCACGGTCAGGGGCGCTCAGCGTTTGTCTGTTAACCGGACGAGTAAACCTGAGTGTGCCTTAACCCAAAAGCACCTGAAGCTCGTCCCAACGGGATTGTGGGACGGTCTTGAGGTTGTTAACGGCATGTGCCATTTGAACTGATGTGATGTCCACGCCCGCGAGGCTTGTCATGTACCCCCACTTTTCTTGGTGAACCAGTTCAACAGCGGCCATACCAAGACGGGTTGCAAGTACGCGGTCATACGCGGTGGGGGAGCCACCTCGTTGAAGGTGCCCCAAAATCGTCGCACGGGTTTCAACTCCGGTTGCTTCTTCAATCAGTGGAGCCAAGTGATTGGCGACGCCACCCAGACGCACACGGCCGTGCTTGTCGCGCCCGGCGTCCGAGACCTGCGTATCGAGGTCCTCGGGTACAAAACCTTCTGCCACAACGACAATCGGGGCACGACCTCGGTCCCGGGCAGAACGCACCCATGTATAGATCTGCTCATAGGGGACCGGGAACTCTGGGAGCAAAACGGCCTGCGCACCGCCGGCCATTCCCGCGTGCAGAGCGATCCAACCCACGTTGCGTCCCATCACTTCCACTACCATGCAGCGGTGGTGTGACTCGGCCGTGGTGCGCAATGCGTCTAGCGACTCAGTTGCAATTGAAGCGGCCGTGTCGAAACCGAACGTGTAGTCCGTGTTGTTGAGGTCGTTGTCAATGGTCTTGGGGACACCCACAACTGGCATGCCTTCGTCGTCGGCGAGGCGGGCAGCACCGGCCAGCGTGCCCTCGCCCCCAATCGCGATGATCGCGTCGATGCTGTGTTCCTCCATGACACGTTTCATCTGGTCCGGCCCACCCTGGGAATACGGGTGGGTGCGGGACGTACCCAAGATGGTTCCACCTCGGCCGGAAATTCCACGGACGTCATGAGTGGTGAGCGGGACGTAATCAGCTTCCAGCAAGCCACGCCACCCGTCTTTAAGGCCCACGAACGTGTCGCCAGTTTCGCGCACGCCCTTGCGCACCGCTCCACGAATTACGGCGTTGAGCCCGGGGCAGTCGCCGCCGGAGGTCAAGATTCCAATGTTCATACCGGTCTCCCTAGGTCTACTGCTGTTGCTACTGACTGACTGGTTGTTGGATGGTCTTGCTCATTGCGGCGCAACTGCTCGTTACTGACCTTCGCGGTATCCGCGTGCCAGTCTTACGTCGTCGCCACCTAGCAGATTGAAGCCCTTGATGATGAGCGTGCCGTTAGAGCCGTCGCCACGTGCGTTCTGCGCAATATCTACGCCGCCCAAGAATGAAAAACTCTTGTCGATGATGCGCACGCCTGGGGGCACGTAGATATCGTGGCCGGCCATGACGTTGATGGTTTCAATTGTGAACTCAACGCCTGGACCCATCACGTCGCACAGGTCGTAGTCATTGCCTCCCAACATTGCCACCGCGCTGACCTTGGGGGTGTTTGGGGCGACGACCTGGTTTGACCCGCTCAAAATACAAATTGCGGTGTCACTTTCGCCTGTCCCGGGTTTGGCAGGTTGGATGGGGCCGGGGCGTTGGTTGTTATAGGTGCCGAGGTGGGACCCGGGTTTGGTTGCCAAATCGGTGCTTTCGCGGCGCAACGTGTCGCGTGACCGGAGGTCCTTCTCGAGCTCGTCGGCTTCAGGGATGTCTTCGACGAGTGCGGGGAGCTGGTCGATGTACATGGCCTTAAGGGCTTGCGAATGGCGCTCGTCGAATTCGATTGCAGTGAGTTGGCCACGCGAGAGTGCGTCAGACAAAGCAGAGACGACTGAGTCGCGGTCGGTATCGCTTGCGCGGGTCCGGCGGAGCTTGGGCTGTGGTGCAGATTGTTCAATGGAGCTGTTGGTGTCTGGCTGGACCTTTTCGAGGTCCTTGCCTTCGCCTGAGTGTGCGCTGGAGTTGGACATATTCTGATCCTATCGATTTTGGTCTCAGTCTAGTCCGTTGGTGTAGCTTTCTGCTGGCTGTGCAGGGTGTTTGACAGCCGTCTAAAGTGAACAACCTCTAAACGATTGTGACTCAAATTGACGCTGACCGTTCGTGGCGTTTACGCTTAACTGTGGTTGTTTTCAAAACGACCGTGCTTGTGTGCGTGCATTCAAGCAATCTCATGCGCGGAAAAGCGTCTGTCAGATGGAAGCGGTTCTACGATCTATCTGGAATATGCCAGTTCGACACACCCGAGCGCGGGGGTTGAGGAGGCGCGTGAGAACTGTGATTGGGCAGGTAGCTTCACCCAGTTGCAGATGGACATGTCCACCACTCATAAGGGTGGTGGAATTAGGAATATTGAGAAGCAATGGAGAAGTAGTGCCAACTATTCAGCAGCTCGTCCGCAAGGGACGACACGACAAGGCCGCGAAGAACGCGACGCCTGCCCTTTTGGGTAGCCCGCAGCGTCGTGGCGTGTGCACCCGTGTGTACACAACAACGCCGAAGAAGCCTAACTCAGCCCTGCGTAAGGTGGCTCGTGTGAAGCTTTCTTCCCAGATTGAAGTAACCGCCTACATTCCGGGTGAAGGACACAACCTGCAGGAGCACTCGATCGTGCTTGTGCGCGGTGGACGTGTGAAGGACCTCCCTGGTGTTCGCTACAAGATCGTGCGTGGTTCGCTTGACACCCAGGGTGTCAAGGGACGCCAGCAGGCACGTAGCCGTTACGGAGCCAAGAGGGAGAAGAAGTAATGCCACGTAAAGGACCCGCACCTAAGCGCCCGGTAGTTATTGACCCAGTTCACAACTCACCGCTTGTTACCCAGCTCATCAACAAAGTTCTGCTTGACGGTAAGCGTTCGACTGCAGAGCGCATTGTTTACGGAGCACTTGAAGGTGCAAGCGCAAAGGCCAACATGGAGCCAGTTCAGTTGCTGAAGAAGGCGCTGGATAACATCCGCCCGGCCCTTGAAGTTCGTTCCCGCCGTGTTGGTGGTGCCACGTATCAGGTTCCAGTTGACGTGCGTCCTGCGCGTTCGACCACGCTTGCTCTGCGCTGGCTCGTAGGTTTCTCCCGTCAGCGTCGTGAAAAGACCATGACGGAACGCCTCATGAACGAAATCCTTGACGCAAGCAACGGCCTCGGTGCCGCTGTGAAGCGTCGTGAAGATACTCACAAGATGGCCGAATCCAACAAGGCCTTCGCTCACTACCGCTGGTAGTCGCTAATCTGGGGTAAGGGTAACTACCCTTACCCCAGATCCGAGCAAGTCAACGAGACGAGAGAGAGACACCGTGGCACTCGAAGTGCTTAGCGACCTTAAGAAAGTTCGCAACATCGGCATCATGGCGCACATTGACGCCGGAAAGACCACCACAACAGAACGCATCCTGTTCTACACGGGTGTGAACTACAAGCTCGGCGAAACCCACGACGGTGCGTCGACCATGGACTGGATGGAACAGGAGCAGGAGCGCGGTATTACCATTACCTCCGCTGCAACCACCTGCTACTGGGAAGAAAACCAGATCAACATCATTGACACCCCAGGCCACGTTGACTTCACCGTTGAGGTTGAGCGCTCGTTGCGCGTTCTCGACGGTGCCGTCGCTGTGTTCGACGGTAAGGAAGGTGTTGAACCACAGTCCGAAACCGTGTGGCGTCAGGCTGATAAGTACAACGTTCCACGTGTGTGCTTCGTCAATAAGATGGACAAGCTCGGTGCTGACTTCTACCACACCGTAGGCACCATTAAGGACCGCCTTGGCGCGAAGCCTCTGGTGATCCAGCTTCCTATCGGTGCTGAATCAGACTTTGAAGGTGTCGTCGACCTCATCACCATGAAGGCGTACGTCTGGCCAGACGAAGAAAAGAAGGGCCAGGACATGACGGAAATTGAGATCCCTGAAGATCTCAAGGACCGCGCTGAAGAATACCGCGCCACCCTTGTTGAAGACGTTGCTGAAGCGTCGGACGAACTCATGGAGAAGTACCTCGAGGAAGGCGAACTGCCAATCGAGGACATCAAGGCTGGTATTCGTAAGCTCACCATTAACTCGGAAGCATTCCCAGTGATGTGTGGCTCGGCCTTCAAGAACAAGGGTGTTCAGCCAATGCTGAACGCCGTTATCGACTACCTGCCGTCACCTCTGGATGTTCCTGCGGTTCAGGGACACCCTGTTAACGACGAAGAAACCGTTATTACACGTGAACCAAAGAAGGACGGCCCATTCGCCGCTCTTGCGTTTAAGGTTGCGACCCACCCGTTCTTCGGTTCGCTCACCTACGTGCGTGTGTACTCTGGTTCTGTGAAGCCTGGTGACCAGGTTCTTAACACCACCACCGGAAAGAAGGAACGCGTCGGTAAGCTGTTCCAGATGCACTCGAACAAGGAAAACCCTGTTGAGGACGCATTCGCTGGACACATCTACGCGTTCATCGGTCTGAAAGACACCACCACCGGTGACACACTCTGCGATGCATCGAACCCAATCGTTCTTGAATCGATGTCGTTCCCAGAGCCAGTGATCTTCGTGTCGATTGAACCTAAGACCAAGGGTGACCAGGAAAAGCTTTCGACTGCGATTCAGAAGCTCGTAAAGGAAGACCCAACGTTCACGGTTAACCTGAACGAAGAAACCGGTCAAACTGAAATCGGTGGTATGGGTGAACTTCACCTTGACGTTTTCGTCGACCGCATGAAGCGCGAATTCAAGGTTGAAGCAAACATCGGTAAGCCGCAGGTTGCCTACCGCGAAACGATCCGCCGCACGGTGGAAAAGCAGGACTACACCCACAAGAAGCAGACGGGTGGTTCTGGTCAGTTCGCAAAGGTACAGGTCACCATCGAACCTATGGAGGTCGAGGGCGACACGATTTACGAGTTCGAGGACGCTATCACTGGTGGTCGCGTTCCTCGCGAATACATTCCAAGCGTTGACGCTGGTATCCAGGACGCCATGCAGATGGGTGTTCTCGCTGGTTACCCGCTGGTGGGCATCAAGGCCACACTTGTGGACGGTGCTTACCACGACGTCGACTCTTCGGAAATGGCGTTCAAGATCGCTGGATCCATGGTCCTGAAAGAGGCTGCGAAGAAGGCGAACCCGGTTCTTCTCGAACCTCTTATGGACGTTGAAGTTCGTACTCCCGAGGAGTACATGGGTGACGTCATCGGCGATCTGAACTCGCGTCGCGGTCAGATCCAGTCGATGGAAGACGCCACCGGCATTAAGGTAGTCAAGGCACACGTGCCACTTTCCGAAATGTTCGGTTACATTGGCGATCTGCGCTCGAAGACTCAGGGACGCGCCGTTTACTCGATGCAGTTCCAGAGCTACTCTGAGGTCCCGAAGGCTGTTGCCGACGAGATCATCCAGAAGACCCGCGGCGGAGAGTAATCTCCGACGTTCGTCTGGCCGGTAAATTGCCGGCCGGACAGCAAATTAAAGGAAAGGCGCGGCCACAAGGGCCGCACCAACCACGAGGAGGAACCCAGTGGCAAAGGCTAGTTTCGACAGGACTAAGCCGCACGTCAACATCGGTACCATTGGTCACGTTGACCACGGTAAGACGACTCTGACCGCGGCAATTACCAAGGTTCTGGCTGACAAGTACCCCGACCTCAACGAGGCACGGGCATTCGACCAGGTTGACAACGCTCCAGAAGAAAAAGAGCGCGGTATTACCATCAACGTTTCACACGTTGAATACCAGACCGAAAAGCGTCACTACGCACACGTTGACGCCCCTGGTCACGCCGACTACATCAAGAACATGATTACCGGTGCGGCACAGATGGACGGTGCGATCCTTGTGGTTGCAGCTACCGACGGTCCTATGCCGCAGACCCGTGAGCACGTTCTTTTGGCTCGCCAGGTTGGTGTGCCTTACATCGTTGTCGCACTGAACAAGTCCGACATGGTTGACGATGAAGAACTGCTCGAACTGGTTGAAATGGAAGTTCGTGAACTTCTGTCCAGCCAGGAATTCGACGGCGACGACGCACCTGTTATCCGCGTTTCGGCTCTCAAGGCTCTTGAAGGCGACGCTGAATGGGTCAAGTCGGTTGAAGAACTCATGGAAGCTGTTGACGAGAACGTTCCTGAACCAGAGCGCGACGTTGACAAGCCATTCTTGATGCCAGTTGAAGACGTGTTCACGATTACCGGTCGTGGAACCGTTGTTACCGGTCGTGTTGAGCGCGGTGTGCTTCTGCCTAACGAAGAAATCGAAATCGTTGGTATCAAGCCACAGTCGTCCAAGACCACCGTTACCGCAATCGAAATGTTCCGTAAGACCCTTCCTGACGCACGTGCAGGTGAAAACGTGGGTCTGCTTCTCCGCGGTACCAAGCGTGACGAAGTTGAACGTGGACAGGTTATCGTTAAGCCGGGTTCAATCACCCCGCACACCAACTTCGAAGGTCAGGTCTACATCCTGTCCAAGGACGAAGGTGGACGTCACAACCCGTTCTACTCCAACTACCGTCCTCAGTTCTACTTCCGTACCACGGACGTGACCGGTGTCATCACCCTTCCAGAAGGAACCGAAATGGTTATGCCTGGAGACAACACCGACATGTCGGTTGAGCTGATCCAGCCAATCGCTATGGAAGAAGGACTCCGCTTCGCTATCCGTGAAGGTGGACGTACCGTTGGTGCTGGTCGAGTAACCAAGATCACCAAGTAGTTTCTTCGCTCAAACGCTCCGCAACCTCCGGGTTGCGGAGCGTTTGTGTTCTGTTGAAGCATGTTGCCAGGGCAAAAGCGGCCAGTGGTGCCCAGCAGCTAAACATCTGCTGAATTTGCATGCCTTTGGTCGCGTATGACAAGATAGACAAGTTGCAATTTTGGGCCATGACCCCTGCACTGCGCTGAAGCGCGAACGGCTCAAGACTCCGGGACGAATCTATAAGGTTCAATCAACCGGCAACAAAATGAATGGAAACGTGGAATTTTGTCCGCGAGGACAAGACGACACGCCCGACCTCGGGGGTCGGTCACGCTCAGCTGGCGCAGACCGCGCGATCCGCAAGGACCGTGGTTGATGGCCAGGAAAACCGACAGATGGAGAAACGACGCCATGGCGGGACAGAAGATCCGCATCCGGCTCAAGTCGTACGACCACGCAGTCATCGACAATGCAGCACGCAAGATTGTCGACACAGTGACTCGCGCTGGCGCTACGGTTGTGGGCCCCGTGCCGTTGCCGACCGAAAAGAACGTGTACTGCGTTATCCGGTCGCCACACAAGTACAAGGACAGTCGCGAACACTTTGAGATGCGCACCCACAAGCGTCTCATCGACATTGTTGACCCAACACCAAAAGCCATCGACTCGCTCATGCACATCGACTTGGCTGACGACGTCAACATCGAGATCAAGCTCTAAAGGAGGGACTAGAAATGGCTAACACCCGTTCTAAGGCCCTTCCGACAACACTCAACGTCAAGGGCTTGATGGGAACCAAACTCGGCATGACCCAGGTCTGGGATGAAAACAACAACCTGGTGCCAGTGACCGTGATTTCGGCTTCCTCAAACGTAGTAACACAGATTCGTAACGAAGAAGTTGACGGCTACAGCGCCGTTCAGATTGGTTACGGCGAGATCGACCCACGCAAGGTCAACAAGCCTGCAAAGGGTCACTTCGAGAAGGCCGGCGTTGCACCGCGCCGTCACCTCGTTGAACTTCGCACCGCAGACGCTGGCGAATACGAACTCGGACAGGAACTTTCCACCGAAGTTTTCGAAGCTGGCATCAAGGTAGACGTGACAGCAAACACCAAGGGTAAAGGTTTTGCCGGTGTTATGAAGCGTCACGGTTTTGCCGGTGTGGGAGCTTCGCACGGTCAGCACCGTAACCACCGCAAGCCCGGCTCGATTGGTGGAGCTGCCACCCCGGGTCGCGTTTTCAAGGGTATGCGCATGGCCGGACGCATGGGTAACGTGCGCCACACCACGCAGAACCTGACTATCCACTCAATTGACTCCGAAAACAACCTGCTCCTCATCAAGGGTGCAGTACCCGGACCAAAGGGTGCAGTTGTTCTCGTTCGCTCTGCTGCGAAGGGGGCCTGAGTTTAAATGTCTGAAAACCTAACCGTTGACATTCTTGACGCAAAGGGCAAGAAGGCTGGTTCAGCTGAACTGCCTGCGTCTATCTTTGACCAGAAGACCAACGTTCCGTTGATCCACCAGGTTGTTGTTGCACAGCTTGCTGCTTCACGTCAGGGAACCCACAAGGCAAAGACCCGCTCCGAAGTACGCGGTGGTGGACGTAAGCCATACCGCCAGAAGGGTACGGGTAACGCACGCCAGGGATCGATCCGTGCACCTCAGTACGCAGGTGGTGGAATCGTACACGGTCCAGTGCCACGCGACTACTCGCAGCGCACACCTAAGAAGATGAAGGCCGCTGCTCTGCGCGGTGCTCTTTCGGACCGTGCTCGCATGGGCCAGGTATTTGTCGTAAAGAACCTGATCGACTCGGACGTTCCTTCAACGAAGGCAGCGCGCCAGGCTCTCGAAGCTCTTTCGGACCGCGCGCACAAGCTGGTTGTGACGGAACGCGAAGACAGCGTCACCGCGCTGTCCGTGCGTAACCTGCCAACCGTACACGTGCTTACCTTCGATCAGCTCAACACCTACGACGTGCTCATGGCTGACGACATTGTGTTCACCGAAGCAGCTCTGAACAGCTTCCTTGAATTCGCACGTGGCGCTAAAGCTGGCGAAGCTCAGGAGGTTGCAAAGTGAGCGTAAAGATCAAAGACCCACGCGATGTCATCATCGCGCCGGTAGTTTCGGAAAAGACGTACGGTCTCATGGACGAAGGTAAGTACACCTTCCTCGTGAACCCACGTTCGAACAAGACTGAAATCAAGTACGCAATCGAATCCATCTTCGACGTGAAGGTAGCTTCCGTGAACACCCTGAACCGTCAGGGTAAGCGCACACGCACCCGCGCCGGATGGGGCAAGCGCAAAGACACCAAGCGTGCAATCGTTGCCCTGAAAGAAGGATCGATCGACATTTTCGGCGGATCGCTCTAAGCGATTCTCCTTGAAGAAGGAATAGGACTCATGGGAATCCGTAAGTACAAGCCGACGACCCCGGGCCGCCGTGGCTCCTCGGTCGCCGACTTTGTCGAAGTGACCCGGTCTACGCCGGAAAAGTCACTGCTCCGCCCTCTTCCAAAGAAGGGTGGTCGTAACAGCCAGGGCCGTATCACGACTCGTCACCACGGTGGTGGACACAAGCGCCAGTACCGCGTGATCGACTTCCGTCGTCACGACAAGGACGGTGTCGTCGCTAAGGTCGCACACATCGAATATGACCCTAACCGCACAGCTCGAATCGCACTTCTGCACTACGTAGATGGCGAAAAGCGCTACATCATTGCGCCTAACAAGCTGAAGCAGGGAGACCGTGTCGAAGCTGGTATTGACGCAGACATTAAGCCAGGTAACAACCTGCCACTGCGCAACATCCCAGTTGGTACCGTGATCCACGCTGTTGAACTCCGTCCTGGTGGTGGCGCCAAGATCGGTCGCTCAGCCGGAACTTCGGTTCAGCTTGTCGCACGTTTTGGTCGTTACGCTCAGTTGCGTATGCCTTCAGGCGAAATCCGTAACGTCGACGCTCGTTGCCGTGCAACCGTTGGCGAAGTTGGAAACGCCGAGCAGACCAACATCAGCTGGGGTAAGGCTGGACGTATGCGCTGGAAGGGCGTTCGTCCAACCGTCCGCGGTGTTGTTATGAACCCGATCGACCACCCACACGGTGGTGGTGAAGGTCGTACCTCAGGTGGTCGCCACCCGGTCAGCCCCTGGGGTCAGAAAGAAGGACGCACACGTCGTCCGAAGAAGGAAAGCGACAAGTACATTGTGCGTCGTCGTCGTACTGGCAAGAAGCGTTGATAGGGAGCCTCAGACATGCCTCGTAGCTTGAAGAAGGGCCCCTTCGTAGACGAGCACCTCTACAAGAAGGTTGCTGCTCAGAACGAAAAGGGCACCAAGAATGTAATCAAGACTTGGTCCCGTCGCTCGATGATCGTCCCAGACTTCCTGGGTCACACGATCGCCGTGCACGACGGACGCAAGCACGTACCGGTGTTCATCACCGAATCTATGGTCGGGCACAAGCTCGGCGAATTTGCCCCCACGCGGACGTTCCGCGGCCACGACAAGGATGACCGTAAGGGTCGTCGCCGCTAAGGCGACCGGCTCATAAGGTCTAAGAAAGAAGGAAACGATGGAAGCCAAGGCGAAAGCGCGCTACCTGCGTGTTACGCCCCAGAAGGCTCGGCGTGTCGTCGACCTCGTTCGTGGTCAGCAGGCAACCGAAGCCCTCGCGGTGCTGAAATTTGCTGAACAGTCAGCGTCAGAGCCGGTGTACAAACTGATCGCCTCCGGTGTTGCTAACGCACGCGTTCTTGCAGACAAGAACGGCGAAGCATTCAACGAAGACGACCTGTACATTTCGGAAATCTACGTTGACGAAGGTCCCACTATGAAGCGTTTTAGGCCACGTGCCCAGGGCCGTGCCTTCCGCATCAACAAGCGCACCAGCCACATCACTGTGGTGCTGTCTGACGAACAGGGCGCTTCACGAAAGGAGAACGCCTGATGGGTCAGAAAATTAACCCCAACGGGTTCCGTTTGGGAATCACCACCGACCACAAGTCAAAGTGGTTCACGGACTCCAACAAGCGCGGTCAGCGTTACGCAGACTTCGTAGGAGAAGACGTTCGTATCCGTGAAATGCTCCAGAACAACCTGGAACGTGCTGGTCTTTCCCGCGTAAACATCGAACGTACCCGTGACCGTGTGCGTGTGGACATCCACACCGCTCGTCCCGGTATCGTAATTGGTCGCCGAGGTGCGGAAGCCGACCGTCTGCGCGGTCAGCTTGAGAAGCTCACCGGCAAGCAGATCCAGCTGAACATTCTGGAAGTAAAGAACCCAGAGATCGATGCTCAGCTCGTTGCTCAGGGTGTTGCTGAGCAGCTCGCAAGCCGTGTGGCATTCCGCCGCGCGATGCGTAAAGCTATCCAGTCCGCACAGCGTGCAGGTGCCAAGGGTATCCGTGTGCAGTGCTCGGGCCGTTTGGGTGGCGCTGAAATGAGCCGTTCCGAGTTCTACCGTGAAGGCCGTGTGCCGCTGCACACCCTGCGTGCGAACATCGACTACGGCTTCTACGAAGCACACACCACTTTCGGTCGCATTGGTGTCAAGGTCTGGATCTACAAGGGCGACCTGACAGACAAGGAACTGGCTGCACAGGAAGCCGCACAGCCAAGTGGTCGTGGACCACGCGGCGGTGGACGTGGCCGAGGCCGTGGTGGCCGTGGACGCGGTGGCGACCGTGGTGGACGCCAGCAGCAGAATGACAACAAGACCGAAGCAAAGGCTTCGGCAGGATCGGAGGGCTGACCCGTGCTGATCCCACGTCGTGTTAAGTACCGCAAGCAGCACCACCCAAAGCGTCGCGGTCTGGCAAAAGGTGGAACCGAAATCGCATTCGGTGACTGGGGTATCCAGGCTCTCGAACCTGCGTACGTGACCAACCGTCAGATCGAAGCCGCACGTATTGCAATGACCCGTCACATCAAGCGTGGCGGTAAGGTCTGGATCAACATTTACCCAGACCGTCCACTGACCAAGAAGCCTGCTGAAACCCGTATGGGTTCCGGTAAGGGTTCACCTGAATGGTGGGTTGCAAACGTTAAGCCTGGTCGTGTTCTTTTCGAACTCGCCGGTGTGAGTGAAGAAGTGGCACGCGAAGCTCTTCGCCTCGCAACCCACAAGCTGCCACTCAAGGCTCGTATTATTTCTCGTGAAGGTGGTGAGTGACCATGGCAGTAGGTTCAAAGGACCTCTCAATGGACGTCCTCGACGGCTATGACAACGACCGCCTCGTCGAGGAACTCAAGAAGGCTAAGGCCGAACTTTTCAACCTGCGTTTCCAGTCCGCTACCGGCCAGCTGGAAAGCCACGGTCGCCTTAAGGCCGTACGCCGTGACATCGCGCGTATCTACACGGTCCTTCGCGAGCGCGAGCTGCAGATCCGCACCAACCCGGCCGACGCAAAGGAAGAGGGTAAGTGATGGCTGAGCAGAACGAAACGCCAGAAGTTGTCGAACGTAACAGTCGCCGGACTATGCGTGGCTACGTGGTTTCTGACAAAATGGACAAGACCATTGTCGTAGAAGTCGAAGACCGCAAGAAGCACCGCCTGTACGGCAAAGTGATGCGTACGACCTCGAAATACAAGGTTCACGACGAGATCAACACCGCTGGTGTGGGTGACCTCGTTCGTATCGTCGAAACCCGCCCGCTTTCGGCAACAAAGCGCTTTAGGTTGCTCGAGATCATCGAGCGCGCCAAGTAAGCACTTTTACAACACCTCGGTCCCTCCCGGTCCCAGCTTTTCCAGGCTGGCTACCGGGACCCGAGGTGCGGGCATTTTGTCAATAACCGTTCCGTCAGGCTCATTACGAGAACCGACGAGACGACAGGAGAGAATCAGTGATTCAGCAGGAGTCGCGACTCAAAGTCGCTGACAACACGGGTGCGAAGGAAATCCTCGCAATCCGCATCCTCGGAGGATCTGGACGTCGTTACGCGGGCATCGGTGACACCATCGTTGCAACCGTGAAGGACGCTATCCCCGGTGGAAACGTCAAGAAGGGCGATGTCGTCAAGGCAGTAGTCGTCCGCACACGTAAGGAACGCCGTCGTCCAGACGGTTCATACATCAGCTTCGACGAAAACGCAGCCGTCATTCTGAAGAACGACGGCGAGCCTCGTGGAACACGTATCTTCGGGCCAGTTGGCCGTGAACTTCGCGACAAGAAGTTCATGAAGATCGTTTCGCTTGCTCCGGAGGTGTTGTGAGTATGCCGAAGATGTACATCAAGAAGGGTGACCTGGTTCAGGTTATTTCCGGTGCACGCCAGTCCCGCGGTGGAGACCGTGGCAAGCAGGGCAAGGTTCTCAAGGTTTTCCCTGAGCAGAACCGCGTTCTGGTAGAAGGAGTCAACCGCGTCACCAAGCACAAGAAGCCAGCACAGACCGCAACCGGCGCTACCGCTGGTGGAATCGAAATCCAGGAAGCACCGATTCACGCGTCGAACGTCATGCTCGTTGACCCTAAGGACAACAAGCCGACTCGCGTGGGCTTCCGCGAAGAGAAGGTCGAACGCGACGGTCGCACCAAGACTGTTCGCATCCGCTACTCACGTCGTACTGGGGAGGACATCTGATGACAGAAGCAACTGTGTCAAGCCGTCCGTTGCCACGTCTGAAGCAGGTGTACCGCGACGAAATCGTCCAGAAACTTCAGGACGAATTCTCGTACGCAAACCCCATGCAGGTTCCAACGCTCACCAAGGTTGTTGTCAACATGGGTGTTGGAGACGCGGCACGCGACTCGAAGCTCATCGAAGGTGCAATCCGTGACCTCACCATGATCACGGGTCAGAAGCCTGTTGTGACTCGCGCTAAGAAGTCGATCGCGCAGTTCAAGCTGCGTGAAGGACAGCCCATCGGTGCTCACGTAACCATGCGTGGAGCTCGTATGTGGGAATTCCTGGACCGCGTAGTTTCGCTGGCCCTGCCACGTATTCGTGACTTCCGCGGTCTTTCGGACCGCCAGTTCGATGGAAATGGTAACTACACGTTCGGTCTGACCGAACAGTCGATGTTCCACGAAATCGATCAGGATTCAATCGACCGCGTTCGTGGTATGGACATCACCGTCGTAACCACAGCAAAGAACGACGACGAGGGCCGTGCGCTGCTTAAGCACCTCGGCTTCCCCTTCAAAGCAAACTGAACTACTACGTTGTAGGTCTGCGCGTTCACACGCGTAGAAACCCCAACGAGGAAGGGCACAAGCCCAATGACAATGACCGATCCGATCGCAGACATGTTGACACGTCTGCGTAACGCAAACTCGGCGTACCACGAGGACGTCAGCATGCCTTACAGCAAGCTGAAGTCAAACATCGCCGAAATTCTTAAGGCTGAAGGTTACATCGCTGACTACCGCGTCGAAGACGCTCAGGTTGGAAAGAGCCTCCAGCTCGACCTCAAGTTTGGTCCGAACCGTGAACGTTCGATTGCCGGTATCAAGCGTGTTTCGAAGCCAGGTCTTCGTGTGTACGCAAAGAGCACCGCACTTCCTAAGGTCCTTGGTGGACTGGGAATCGCAATCCTGTCAACGTCCTCGGGCCTCTTGACTGACAAGCAAGCCGCAAAGAAGGGCGTGGGCGGGGAAGTCCTCGCCTACGTTTGGTAGGAAAGGAGAGATAGCAGATGTCACGTATTGGCAAACGGCCCATCTCCGTTCCGTCCGGCGTCGAGGTGAAAGTTGACGGCCAGAACGTCTCGGTTAAGGGACCTAAGGGTGAACTCGCGCTCACTGTGGCTGAACCAATCAAGGTCAGCTTGGATGACGCTGAGATTACTGTGAGCCGTCCTGACGACGAGCGTGAAAACCGTTCGTTGCACGGTCTTACTCGTTCCCTGATCCAGAACAACATCGTTGGTGTCACCGAAGGTTACTCAAAGAACCTCGAAATCGTTGGTACCGGTTACCGTGTTCAGGCAAAGGGTAAGAACCTGGAGTTCAATCTGGGTTACAGCCACTCGATCACCGTTGAACCTCCTGCAGGTATCGAATTCAAGGTTGACGGTCAGAACAAGCTGAGCGTCAACGGAATCGACAAGCAGCTGGTTGGCGAGGTTGCGGCTAACATCCGTAAGTTGCGTAAGCCTGAACCGTACAAGGGTAAGGGAATCCGCTACGCCGGCGAAGTTGTTCGCCGCAAGGTTGGAAAGGCTGGTAAGTAACCATGGCCTTTGGAAAGAAGCAAAGCTATGGCAAGGGCAAGGCCGCTGCGCGTGCCCGTCGCCACAACCGTCTGCGCAAATCTGTGTCGGGTACTTCTGTTCGTCCACGTCTTTCCGTGACGCGTTCGGCTCGCCACATGTTTGTTCAGGTTATCGACGATGTCGAAGGCAAGACCCTCGCATCTGCTTCCACCATGGAAGCAGACGTGCGTGCAATGTCCGAGGACAAGACTGCTAAGGCGCGCAAGGTAGGCGAGCTCGTCGCTGAACGCTCCAAGGCCGCCGGCATCGAAGCTGTTGTGTTCGACCGTGGTGGTAACGCTTACCACGGACGTGTCGCAGCAGTTGCTGAAGGTGCACGTGAAGGAGGGCTGAACCTGTGAGCGAAGAAAACAAGAATCAGCAAGAACAGGCTGAGCAGAACAACAAGTCTGACGAACGCGGTCGCGGCCGAGGTCGTGGCGAGGGTGGCGGACGTCGCGGTAACCGTGGCGACCGTGACGACAAGAACCAGTTCATCGAGCACGTTGTCACCATTAACCGTGTGTCCAAGGTTGTGAAGGGTGGACGTCGTTTCTCCTTCACGGCTCTTGTGGTCGTCGGTGATGGCGATGGCATGGTTGGTGTTGGCTACGGCAAGGCGAAGGAAGTTCCTGCCGCTATTGCTAAGGGTGTTGAGGAAGCGAAGAAGAACTTCTTCCGCGTGCCTCGCATCCAGAAGACCATTCCTCACCCTGTTCAGGGTGAAGACGCTGCCGGTGTAGTTCTGTTGCGCCCTGCGGCTCCTGGTACCGGTGTTATCGCCGGTGGTCCTGTCCGCGCGGTCCTCGACTGTGTCGGTATCCACGACATTCTGTCGAAGTCGCTGGGTTCGGCTAACGCGATCAACATTGTTCACGCAACGATTGCGGCTCTGAAGCAGCTGGAACGTCCTGAGGAAGTTGCTGCTCGTCGTGGCCTGCCTGTTGACGAGGTTGCTCCTCACGCTCTGCTTGTTGCGGCGCAGAAGGGAGCTGCTTCCTAATGGCAAAGCTCAAGATTACCCAGGTGAAGTCAAAGATTGGTGGCAAGGAAAACCAGCGCCAGACGCTTCGTACGCTTGGTCTTCGTAAACTGCACGACACCGTCGTGAAGGAAGACCGTCCGGAGATCCGTGGCATGGTGAACACCGTTAGCCACCTTGTAACGGTCGAAGAGGTGGACTGATATGGCCGACAACAAGGCACTGAAGCTCCACGATCTGCGTCCGGCTCCCGGTGCGAAGACCGCTAAGACTCGTGTGGGTCGCGGTGAAGCATCGAAGGGTAAGACTGCGGGTCGCGGTACTAAAGGTACGAAGGCACGCTACCAGGTTCCGGAGCGCTTTGAAGGTGGCCAGACGCCACTGCACATGCGTCTTCCTAAACTGCGTGGTTTCAAGAACCCGAACAAGGTTGAATACCAGGTCGTGAACCTCGACAAGTTGTCGCAGCTGTTCCCTGAAGGTGGAACGGTGACTGTTGACGACTTGGTTGCTAAGGGTGCTGTACGCGCTAAGCAGCCGGTGAAGGTTTTGGGCACTGGTGAAATCACCGTGAAGCTCGACATCACGGCACACAAGTTCTCAAAGTCGGCAGCTGACAAGATCGCTGCGGCAGGTGGCTCGGCTACCAGCTTGTGATGAATGAATAGGAATGGGGAGGAACTTCGGTTCCTCCCCATTTTTCTTTGCCCGCCTCCAGGAGAACTGTCCTCAGCGGAAGTGGCCCTCAACGCCCGAGGTGGGTGACACCTCGGCGGGGGTCATGCCTTGGGTTTGCTGAGTGAGTATGTGATGTACGCGGCGATGAATGTGCACGAAAATGCGAGCAGTCCGAAAAAGGCCATCCATACCAGGATGTTTGGCACGGGGAGTGCCGCAATTCCGAAAGCGATGCATGTGATGATGACGGCGATGCTCATTGCGGCGAGTGCTGAAATGAATGCGCGGGCGCCGTTGGCAAGTTTGCGGACTGACTCTGCTTGCATGTTCAACTCCTGTGTTGGGTAGGTGAGAGAAGTAGGGGTGTTACTCCACACTGATGGTATTGTGACCAAGAACTCACAAGAAATTCCTCCCGTTTCACGGAGAAAATGTGGCAAATAGATACAGGATCACTAGACCCGGATTCGACGTTGTTTCGGTTTTCGGTAGCTTGTGGGCTTGCGCTTTGCCGATACCTGTAATCGTGGCGATGCTGGGGGAGCGGGGGTATTCCGAATCTTCGGTGCGAAATCAGATCGGGCGCATGGTGTCGCGTGGTGCGATGCAAGCGGAAAAGCGTGGCAAGTTTGCGGTGGTGTCGTTGGCACCCCACGTTGAGGCGAACTTTCTGCAGGTCTCGCCGGCCGCGGTTCCGCCAGTGTATGACGGAACGTTGTCGCTGTTGTTGTATCAGGTTCCCGAGGTGTCCCGCACCTGCCGCGACAAGTTGGTTTATATTGCTGAACACCACGGGTATGGGAAGTTGCGGTCTGGAGCATTGCTGGGTGTTGTGGACCGTTCGCATGAAGTGTTGCCGTTTGTGGAGTTGCCGCACGATGCTTGGGCTACGGCGACAACGCTCCATCCAGTTTCACAGTGCCAGGCACAAGAACTTGTCGAGCGTGCGTATGGCGTGAGTGAAAAGGTGCAAGTGATAGAAGGTGTGAGCACGCAGGTTTCAGAGCTTGAACGCTCATACCGGTCATCGAGCGGGGTTTCGTCGTCGAAGTATTACGACGTGTTCTTTACCGCCTCAATGTTGGGGTTCCGGTTACCGTCTCTACCCGACGAAGTGACGACGGGCCCCAACTTGGCAGTCGTGCAAGCAAAACTCATGAAGGCGCTCTCGGAATTGCATAGAGTCGCATTGCGTGACGCAGAAAAGGCTGTGGCACGTATGGTGCCTAGCGCTGAGCTGATCGAGTACCGCGACAGTTGAACAGGGGGCGCATGCACCGTATAGGTAAGGGTGCTTGCGCGTTCTCGGTAAAAGTTAACGTTCGCGTTACAGTCATTGCCCGACTTACTGATAAAGTGCTCTGGTACTGTAATCGGACTTCTGCGCCACGGTGCGAACCGTGGCCACTATTTTGGAGGACTCTTGCTCGGCGCAATTGGGCGGGCCTTTCGTACGCCTGACTTGAGAAACAAACTCCTCTTTACCCTTGGGGTAATCGTTTTGTTCCGGCTCGGAAGCTTCATTCCCGCGCCTGGTATTGACTATTCGCAGGTGCAAACCTGTGTTGCTTCGCCCGCTCTTGGTCAAGGCGCATTCGGGCTCATCAACCTGTTTAGTGGTGGTGCGCTCCTCAAGCTTTCGATCTTTGCCTTGGGAATCATGCCGTACATTACGGCCAGCATTATTACGCAGCTTCTGCGCGTAGTGATCCCTCGGTTCGAAGCGCTCCACAAAGAAGGCGCTTCTGGGCAGGCTAAGCTCACCCAGTACACCCGTTACATGACCATTGCCTTGGCGATTCTGAACGCCACCACCTTGGTGACCACTGTTCGCACCGGTGCCCTGTTCGGCAACGTGGACGCATGTATGAACCTGATTGCAAATGACTCGTGGTGGGGAATCTGCATTATTGTTCTGACGCTGACCGCCGGTACCGCACTCATCATGTGGATGGGTGAACAGATCACCGAACGCGGTGTGGGTAACGGTATGTCGATCCTGATTTTCACCTCGGTGGCTGCTGGATTCCCTGCCGCTCTGAACTCGATCCTGACCTCGAAGGGTATCGACATCTTTGCGATCGTTTTGGCTGTTGGTCTGCTGGTCATCCTGGCCGTTGTTTTCGTTGAGCAATCACAGCGTCGCATCCCCGTTCAGTACGCAAAGCGCATGGTTGGACGCCGCATGTTCGGTGGTACTTCCACCTACATTCCAATCAAAGTCAACCAGGCTGGTGTTATCCCGGTCATCTTCGCTTCCTCGGTTCTCTACTTGCCAACGTTGATTGCTCAGTTCGGCGACCCGGAAGCCGGGTGGGTGCAGTGGATTAACGCTCACCTCACGCGCGGTGACCACTGGATCTACATTGTGACGTACGCTGTGCTCACGATCTTCTTCGCTTACTTCTATGTTGCGATTACCTTCAACCCAGAAGAAGTCGCCGACAACATGAAGAAGTACGGTGGATTCATTCCGGGTATTCGTGCGGGACGGCCCACGGAGCAGTACTTGAGCTTCGTCCTGACGCGTATCACGTTCCCCGGTTCGCTGTATTTGACCGTGGTTGCATTGATCCCGCTCATCGCGTTGATCTTGATCGACGCAAACCAGGACTTCCCGTTCGGTGGAACGTCGATTCTGATTGTGGTGGGTGTTGGTCTTGAAACCGTTAAGCAGATCAACAGCCAGATGCAACAGCGTCACTACGAAGGTTTGCTCAGGTAGTTCAGAAAGGTAGCTAAAGCATGCGCATCATTTTGATTGGTCCCCCTGGGGCAGGAAAAGGAACTCAGGCTGCTCGTTTGAGTGAAAAGCTGGGCATTCCCGCTATTTCGACGGGTGACATCTTCCGTGCCAACGTCAAGAACGAAACTGAGTTGGGCAAGACAGCTAAGCGCTACATGGACGCTGGCGAGTACGTTCCCGACGAGGTGACGAACTCCATGGTGCAGGACCGTCTCAACCAGGACGACACGGCAAATGGGTTCATGCTCGACGGTTACCCACGTACCGAAGCGCAGGTTCACGAGCTGGACCGCATGCTCAAGGAGTCCTCGCAAGAACTGGACCACGTTGTTGAGCTGACTGCTGACACTGACGAAATCGTGGCGCGTCTGTTGGCTCGCGCTCAGATCGAGAAGCGCGCCGACGACACTGAAGAAGTGATTCGTCACCGTCTGGACGTCTACGTAGAACAGACTCAGCCGCTCACAGACATCTATGAAGAGCGTGGACTGTTGCGCAAGGTTGACGGTCTGGGTGAAATCGACGAGGTCACCGACCGCGTTCTCAAAGCATTAGGAGTGTAATGTTCGGTTCCAAAGTGGAACTGAAATCGGACAAAGAAATCGCGCTCATGCGGAAAGCTGGGCTCGTATCGCGGGCGGCTCTGGAAGCCGCCCGTTCGGTTTTGGTTCCGGGGGTTACCACCGCCGAGGTTGATGCGGCTTCCGCTCAAGCGATCGCTGACGCTGGGGCCACCTCCAACTTCTTGGGGTACTACGGTTACCCTGCGACTGTCTGTGTTTCAGTGAACGAAGAGATTGTTCACGGGATCCCCGGTGATCGGGTGATTCGCGAAGGCGACCTCGTTTCGATTGACGGTGGCGCGATTGTGAACGGTTGGCATGGTGACAACGCCTTCACCACGATCGTGGGCGATGGCGGGAATCCTGCTGACCAGCGTTTGTCTGATGTGACCGAGGAATCTATGTGGGCGGGTATCGCTGCGTTTGCTTCCGCTAAGCGGGTCGGCGACGTCGGTGCCGCAATTGAGGGCTACATCATGGATGTGGCCCCTGACCTGTCCGTTGTGGAAGATTTCACTGGCCATGGAATTGGCACGCAAATGCACATGGAGCCCGAGGTTCTTAACTACGGGGCGAAGAACCGTGGCCCCCGGGTTCGCCCTGGAATGGTCATCTGTATCGAGCCAATTGTGGTGCGCGGTGATCAGGCGAACACCACACTGGATGACGAATGGACGGTCATAACTAATGACGGTTCGCGTGCCGCGCACTGGGAGAACACGGTCGCAATGCACCAGAACGGTATCTGGGTTTTGACCGAACCCGACGGGGGAGAAGCACGACTGGCGCCCTATGGCGTTACCCCTGTGCCACTTTCTGAATGAAAGCGGGTATAAAACACCTCGGGCGAAAAATTTTAAAAAAGTAGTGACGAGGTTCACATAGATTGATCAGAGTGTCTTAAGATCAAACCCATGACACAACATCAATTGCAACGGCGGAGGCGCGGTGTCGGCGCCTTCGCCTTTATTTCGTCCTTGTCCCTCGCAGTAACCATGGGTGCGTTCCCCGCGCAGGCACAGCCCACCGAAGATGCACCGACGCAAGATTCGGCAACGGAAGCTGCACAGACCCCTGCCGCCTCGGAAGAAGCACAGGAAATCGCCGAACCCCGCGCCCCGGAGGAAACGGCGGCACCTGAAGCCACCTCGGACGCGGAACCAACCGAAACCCCCACCGACGCTGACGCAGAAGGCGCAGAAGAACAGCCAGCCCCCGTTGGCGAAGGTGAAGAACCAGCCGAAGACGCTCTGGACAAGTACTACCCAGAGCTCGCCAAGAAGATGTTTGACGCCGACGGTGACGGCAAGTACAAGATCACCGAACCAGTCGAAGGCGGCAAAGGTGCCGGAAACATCGCGCCTGGACTCGAGAAGTTCTACAACCAGAAGGTCGACTTCTCGCCCGAAAACTGTGAAGCACTGGGCTACAGGACTTACGAGGATGTCGTTGGGCGTAAGGCCGAATGTGGCTACATGATCGCGCCCATCGATGTGAAGGACGCCAGCAAGGGCAACATCGCTATTGCGGTCATGAAGGTCAAGTCGGGGAAGCTTGATAAAGACGGCAAATTCACGCCAACGAAGGCCAAGGGTTCGGTCATGTGGAACCCAGGTGGCCCAGGTGGCTCCGGTATGACCATGTCGGTCGCCGGCGCCAAGTTTGACCCAGAATTGGCTGAAGACTTCGACATGATCGGTTTCGACCCACGCGGAACTGGTTCCTCGATGCCGTTCTCACAGTGCTCGTCCGACAAGCAGGTCGACAAGGACCGTGAGTCCAACTCGTTCGGAATGGACCGCGACGCAGCGGAAGAAGACCTGAACAACCGTGCGAAGCGTTACACGGACGACTGCTTCAGCAACACAGGAAAGCTCTTCGACCTGGGTAAGGCTACTCAGGAAGACGTCATGAAGCACCTGGGAACCTGGGACGCTGTTGGTGACCTGGACCTGCTCCGCTCTATCACCGGTGACGACAAACTGAACTACGTGGGATTCTCCTACGGAACGCGCCTTGGTTACGTGTACGCGCAGAAGTACGGCGCGAACGTTGGGAAGTTGGTTCTCGACGGTGTTGTTGACCCGGGCAACGTAGACAAAGCTGCGATCGAGTCTCTGAAGCAAGTCAACCAGCGCTCTGACCGCTACCTCACCAAGAAGGTCACGGCCAAGGCTCCTGTTGACGACTCGGACTTCACCGACGACCAGAAAGACACGATTGCGCAGGGTGCCGGATTCCAGGGCACGTTCGAACAGTTCGCACTGGACTGCTCAGAAAAGGGTGCAGAAAAGAAGACCTACGGTGAGCTCTGGCCAGAGTTTGCGGGCTCAGATCTTGCTGACCAGCCGTTCGCATGTGCTCTTGGCGACGGAATTACCGACACCAAGAAGCTCACTGAAGCTAACGCTAAACTCCTGCAGACATTGGAAACTGCGAACGACGGTAAGGGTCTGCCAACCGGACAGCCAAACGACAACCGTATGGTGTCTTTTGCTGACGGACGTCAGGGTGTATTCCAGGCCCTGTACTCCGAATCCCTGTGGTCGCAGCTCAACGTCGCTCTGAACGAACTGAAGGCCGGAAAATCTGCCGGTGGTCTGATGATCCTGGCTGACCAGTACATGGACCGTGACGAAAACGGTCACTACGCACCAATGCTGCAGGCGTTCACCAACATTCGATGCACCGACTCGAACTCGAAGGGTGACGAACCGTCGAAGGACCTGCTTCGTCGTTTCGCCCAGGCGTATGACGACGCTGCTCCGTTCCAGGCTGCAACCGTAGCTCCTGGTGTGTACGACTACTGTGACTTCTGGAAGTTCAAGGGAACCCTGCCTGGCCCTGAAAAGCTGACCAAGGTTCCGAACACTCTGGTTATCTCGACATCCCACGACTCGGCTACCCCGTACGACTCGGGTGTGAAGCTTGCACGTCTGATCGACGGAACCCTGCTGAGCGTTTCGGGAGCTTCGCACACCTCGTTCATCTCTGGTGAAGAAGAGAAGATGTGTGTTGACGAAACTGTGAACGACTTCTTCAAGAAGGGCACTGTTCCAGAAGACGGTGACTTTGGTGCCAAGCTCAAGAAGCCGGACACCGCCAAGGACGACCTGGGCAACACCGTTACGTTTAACACCCGCTGCAAGGTTGAAACGTTCCGCGAATCGTCGTTCTCAACCTCGACGTCGAAGGCACACGCTGGTGAAAAGATCGGCTTCATGTTTGGCCACTACACTTCGGAAGCTGAGTACAGCGTCCGTGTGGGTGACGAAACGGTTGCGACCGCGAAGTCTGACAACGGTGGTAACGGTGCCGGCACCTTCACCCTTCCTGAAAGCCTGGAACCAGGAAACGTCAAGGTTTCACTGGTGGACGCCAAGGGCAAGGTTCTTGCCACACGCGACCTTGAAATCATGAAGAAGGAAAAGCCTAAGGAAGAAGAGCCTGAAACCGGTGGAAACGTCGACAACGGCAAGGATGGCTCGTCCGACAAGGGCGGTTCCTCTGATGAAGGCGACGGTAAGGACGGTTCCGACAAAGGCGGTTCTGAAAAGGGCGGCTCCGATAAGGGCGGTTCGTCCGACGGTGGCTCCGATAAGGGCGACGGCAAGGGATCTAAGGATTCCAACGCCAACGGCTCAATGCCACGCACTGGTACTGAACTTGGATTCCAAGCAGGAATTGCTCTGATCCTGGTTGCAACTGGTGCAGGTGCAGTCGTTGTTGCACGCAAGCGCAGGCAACAGTAAAAATAGTTAAAACAGTCAGTGGACCCAAGCGATATGCTTGGGTCCATTGATGCGTTAGGGGCGAAAATGCGTGGGGTATGGGCCGTACTGATTTCAAGCGTTTTACTTTTAGTGGGTTGCTCGCAGGGTAGCGGAAGCAATCAGTTTGGTGGAACCGGGGAGACGCAAGGAGCTGAAGGAACCCCAGACACCAACCAGACACGGATCTTAGGACGATGGGAAGCACGCGACAAGAGTGGAGCGTTTCTAGAATTCCATGACGATGGGCGAGTCGAAGGAACGACTGGTTGTAACGGGATAGTCACCCAATACACAATGAACAGTAACCCGGATCGCAACGCTGCACGACTCGAGGACTACGCCACCACGGCGCGCGGTTGCCCAGGTGTCGATGAGTGGTTGGCCCATGGGCGCGAAGTGGAATTCGACGACACTCAGATGACGGTGAAGGACCACAGCGGTAAGGAAGTTGGAAAGCTGTTCCGCTCGTAAAGTAACGCACTTGATCGCAAATGACCTTGGCATTGTGAAAGTCATTTCGTGAACAAAATGAACTCAAGTTTTCTCTCAGTGACTTACATGACACCATGAACTGGTCCAACAAAAGCATCGAGTGGTGCGCACATAAAATACTGATCGATATAGATGTGGAGAAAACCCTATGGGTGTAACGCCTTCTAAGCGACTGTTTTCGGTTGGTGCCGTTCTGGCTATTGGATTCGCCGGCGTCGCTACAACAGGAACAGCATCATTTGCTTCCGAGGCCGCAGTAGCGGGCGCACAGTTCGAAACGAACGGTGACAAGCTTGCGAAAGACTCCAAAGTAAAGGGTTATGCCCAGGGTGAAGACGGAAAGGTTCTCGTCTTCAAAGTCAAAGGCGACAAACTCAACAAAGACTCTGAAAAGTTCATTCGTAGCCACAAGAACGTCAAAGTTGTTGAGCTCGAAAAGCCTGCATCATTTGCTTCTGGTGGTCAGGTAGTCGGAGGACACCCCACCATCTTGTCGAATGACGCGCAAACGGAATCGGCTATCTGTTCGACCGGTTTTGCGTTGCTTTCAAAGAAGTTCTCACCGCAGATTTCAACTGCTGGTCACTGCACCGCAGCCAACATTGCTGTAGGTGACAACATGACACCTGGAACAGCCACAAAATTGCACTGGGCTGACCCCACGCAGTCGCTTGCAGCGGGTGGCGAATTCGAGACTCCGAACGACCAGGTGCAAGGTAAGCTCAAGAAGTTCCAGATGGGTGCCCCTGGACAGATTGATCCGGACAAAAACTTGCCGGGCAACACAACAGAATTCCCAAATGGGCAGAAGTACATTGACTTCGGCATCTACGACCTGACCAAGCACGACGGTGTCTATCCACGAGTCACCAAATGGACCAACCCATCTGACCTGGTTGCCGACAGTATTCCGGTTCAGAAGGTCAAGGATGCCAAGATCGGCGACACGGTTGCGCGATCGGGACGCACCACCGGCTACCACTCAGGAAAGGTCCTTGCAACCGGCTGGTTCAATGTTCAGGGCCGTATGGTTAAGGGCTTTGGCGGGTACTTGGAAGGTCAGCCTGGAGACTCAGGTGGACCGGTCATCACTCAAGACGGTGGCGCGGCCGGTGTCTTCTCCGCCTACGCAAATACAGCAGACGGAAACTACGCGTGGTTCTCTGACCTTCGCAACGACCTCGACCAAATTGGTGACGGGTCTCGCGTTCTCGTGGAAAAGGAGCCTGGATTCGAAGGAGCGAAGGCTGCCGCCAAGTCTGCTCCTAAGGGACTGCCAAAGGGCGGAAAAGCTGCAGCTGAACCAGTTTCCACGAAGGTTGAAGAAGGTGGAAGCCTGAGCGGCAAAGCCGACTCGATGTTCACAGAGGGTACCTTCGTGCTCGAAGATGGCACCGAGGTTCCAGTAACTGTGAAGGACGGCAAGTGGTCATTTAAGGCCCCAGGTAAAGCAGGCGACAAGGCTACCGGTAACCTCTTCCTGCACACCAAGTATGAAGTCTCCCTGCCTCTGGCACTTTCGTACACGGTGACCAAGGCTTCAGACAAGCCGACGCAGGAACCAACTCAGGAACCTTCGCAGAAGCCAACTGAGGAGCCTACGCAGAAACCGAGCCAGAAGCCTTCGCAGGAACCTACGCAGAAGCCTTCACAGAAGCCGACCCAGAAGCCCACGCAGGAACCTACACAGAAGCCTTCGGAGAAGCCTTCGCAGACGCCAACTCAGAAGCCTACGCAGAAACCAACCCAGGAACCTTCGGAGAAGCCAACCGAAGCTACTGAGCCTAAGCTGACGGTTGACCCTGAAAGCATCGACGTTGACAAGTTCGCCGGTGACGGTGAGAAGGACGAAAACGTTGGTGTTACATACACGGTCAAGGGTCTCAAGCCAGGAACTAAGGTCACGTTCCAGACCAAGTCGGGTGGCGAAGTTGTTCGTGAAACCACCGGTGATGCGGATGAAAACGGCGTAGCTGTCGCCCGCGTATGGGGTGAGTCCGGTCCTCGCGAAGGCTTCCTCGGTAAGTACTCGGTGATCGCAAAGTTCGACGAGTCTGAACTGACGGGCGGATTCGAAGTTGTTGACGAAAACGCTAAGCCTGGCGACAACGGTAACGACGATGCCAAGCCTGGCGACAAGAACGACAACAACAACGACAACAAGCCTGGCGACAAGAATGACAAGCCAAGCAACGACAAGTCCGGCAACAACGACACTAAGCCAAGCAACGACAACAACGGCAAGGGCAACAACGTACTACCTCGCACGGGTACGTCTGCTCTTATCACTGCAGGTGTAGCAGTGGGAATGGTTGCAGTTGGTGCTGGTTTGGTTGTGGCTTCGCGCCGTCGTAAGGCGTAATGCCACACACATAAGCCGCGCACATGCGCACATATAAGAGGTGGGAAGACAAGTTCTTCCCACCTCTTATATATTCACCAAACGCACGCGCGACCTCTCTCAGCGCGGGCGCGCAACTTACAGAACCGGCCCTACATTGACGCTCAAGAACGCGCGCCTGAACTGCGCGGCAGAAAGATAAAGGTCGGTGCGCCTGGGTTCCCCTTCCGCACCACCTAGTGGGTTGTGTACGTGAACCCGCCACGGCTCATCGGCACCAGTGTGGCCGTCCTCATCACACCGCAGGACTCCGCGAACAACGTACACGTGCCCCGCCATCACACCCACCCATCGGTCAGGGTCGTCTTCACGCGGAAGGCGACGGGCACCTCGGCGGTGGATGAGCGTTGACGCAACCACGGGACGCCCGCTGTCCAACCAGCCCCGCACAACGCCGAGGTCGCGGGGGACCGGCCGTGCCGGGCACCACGAACCGGTGAGAAGCCACAGTGCGGTTCCTGCGAAGTTGAACTGGATGCGCACATACGAGTGGACCAGGGTGGCGACCGCTTTTTCGACCAGGCTGGCGTTGTTGGCGCCGAGGTGGTTGTCGCCTGCTCGGTGGCGGCGCGGAACCCTGTGGGTTACGGCGACTTTGCGGAGTCTGGGGTAGTGGAGGCGCACGGTGCTGGTGTGGGTGTTATAGGCGTTGTGTTCGATGAGACCCGAGGTGAAACCGGGTTTGGCATTTTCGCACGCAGCTAGTGTGGCGACAAGCCAACAGTCGCCCAGCCTGCCTTGACGCACCTGGGTGATGCCGTCGTTCAGAGTTGCGCGCTCGCTGATGGCGGGGCCGCGGAATCGTGGCTCAACGGCGGGGAGGTATTCCAAAAGGTAGGCAAGTTCCGGTTTGCGGGTGTGGATGTGCCGGACCAGTCGTGCGCTCGCCGCCCGCTTGGAGGTGAGGAGGGTGTTGAGGTTCCCGAGGTCGGCCCTGACTGACGCGAGCCCGTGGAGGTTGGCGAGTGAGTGGATTTCTTCCAGCTCTGCTATCGCATGGCAAAGTGTACTGTGATTTGGCTTCCAAGTGGAGTATTTAAACTTGAACAGCATAGGGATTCCATGTAAAGTGTTCAATTGGTCTATGGCTGTCGTGCGCTCAAAAACAAGCTACTTCGCTAGATAATAGCGGAGTCTACGTTTATTTGGCTCATGGCACAGGCCGCGGTAAAAGAACTCATGCTTTGGGTTCTCATTCAATACGCGGATTATCCGCGGGAAAATGGGGTTAGCGAACGATATGGCCAAAAAAGAAGGGGTCATTGAGATCGAAGGGACCGTTGTTGAAGCGCTTCCGAACGCATCGTTTCGGGTTGAGCTGACGAACGGTCACAAGGTGCTCGCTCACATCTCTGGAAAGATGCGCCAGCACTACATCCGTATTCTTCCCGAAGACCGTGTCGTAGTGGAGCTGTCTCCATACGACCTGTCGCGTGGACGAATTGTTTACCGCTACAAGTAAAAAGATCTTTTCGACTACTCGGTAAGAGCGCATCACTGTGCTGTTGCCGATATGAAGGAATAGCGATGAAGGTTAAGCCCAGCGTCAAGAAGATCTGCGAAAACTGCAAAGTCATCCGCCGCAACAGCCGCGTGATGGTTATCTGCACCAACCCGCGCCACAAGCAGCGTCAGGGCTGATCAACGCAGATCACGGATTCGCACTGCTTAGCAGGCGAACCCACACCCAAGCAGGCCTCGCCCCCCGCGCAAGCGGGACGACACCCTCGGTTCAGGGGCCGGGGACCCGAAAGGGAACAGGTCTGAGTAAGTACCTCTGATCAACTACAGGAGAACCGCAAATATGGCACGTCTTGCCGGAGTCGACCTCCCACGCGAAAAGCGTGTGGAAGTCGCCTTGACATACATTTATGGTGTGGGCCGCACTCGTGCGAGCCAGACCCTGACGGAGACCGGGGTAAGCCCGGACACCCGTGTGAAGGACCTGACTGACGATGAACTCGTGCAGCTGCGCGACTACATCGAAGGTACTTTCAAAGTAGAAGGTGACCTCCGCCGTGAGGTTGCCGCCGACATTCGCCGCAAGGTGGAAATCGGTAGCTACGAAGGCCTCCGCCACCGCCGCGGACTTCCAGTGCGTGGTCAGCGCACCAAGACCAACGCGCGTACCCGCAAGGGACCAAAGCGCACCGTGGCCGGTAAGAAGAAGTAATCAGGTTTTCGTAAGGAGTTTTCACACATGCCACCCAAGTCACGCGCAGCCGCGCGTTCTACGCGTCGCAAGGTCAAGAAGAGCGTTGTCAATGGCCAGGCGCACATCAAGTCTACTTTTAACAACACCATCGTTTCGATCACTGACCCAACGGGCGCTGTGATCTCATGGGCTTCCTCAGGTGAGGTTGGCTTCAAGGGATCCCGTAAGTCCACCCCTTACGCAGCTCAGATGGCTGCTGAGTCTGCTGCTCGTCGCGCTCAAGAGCACGGCCTGAAGAAGGTAGACGTTTTTGTTAAGGGGCCGGGTTCTGGTCGTGAAACCGCGATTCGTTCGCTCCAGGCTGCTGGTCTGGAACTGGGAACCATCCAGGATGTCACCCCAGTTCCACACAACGGTTGCCGCCCTCCAAAGCGTCGTCGCGGCTAATTCCCTAACAGGTTGCGTCACGAGTAAATCCCTCCACTGAGTGCAATGCGAGCGTCAAATAGCGGTTGCTCGCTGAAAGGAAGCCAACGTGCTAATTGCACAACGCCCCACGCTTAACGAAGAGGTCGTATCCGACTACCGTTCACGATTCATCATTGAACCTCTTGAACCAGGTTTCGGTTACACCCTCGGTAACTCACTTCGTCGCACCCTGCTGTCCTCAATCCCTGGCGCTTCTGTCACAAGCATCCGGGTGGACGGTGTCCTGCACGAGTTCTCAACCGTGCCTGGAGTTAAGGAAGACGTCACCGAGTTCATCTTGAACCTCAAGTCACTGGTCGTCTCCTCGGAATTCGACGAGCCTGTCGTCGCCTACCTGCGCAAGCAGGGCCCTGGCGAAGTCACGGCCGCCGACATTTCTGCGCCTGGCGGTGTAGAGGTCCACAACCCGGACCTGCACATCGCCACGCTGAATGACGAAGGTCAGCTCGACATTGAACTGACGATCGAACGCGGACGCGGATACGTTTCTGCAGCGCAGAACAAGAACGCGGACGCGGAAATCGGTCGTATTCCTGTCGACTCGATCTACTCGCCCGTGCTGAAGGTCACCTACAAGGTTGAAGCTACGCGTGTTGAACAGCGCACTGACTTCGACCGCCTGATCATCGACGTGGAAACCAAACCATCGATTCTGCCACGTGACGCAGTTGCATCGGCCGGTAAGACTCTTGTCGAACTGTTCGGTCTCGCTCGCGAACTCAACGTGGAAGCAGAAGGTATCGACATTGGACCGTCGCCAGTTGACGCTGCTCTGGCAGCTGACTTGGCGCTTGCGATCGAAGACCTCGATCTGACGGTTCGTTCGTACAACTGCCTCAAGCGCGAAGGTATCCACACTGTTGGTGAACTGGTTGCTCGTAGCGAAGCTGACCTCATGGACATCCGTAACTTCGGTTCGAAGTCCATCGACGAAGTCAAGCAGAAACTTAATGAACTGAACCTGAGCCTCAAGGACAGCCCGAACGGATTCGGCGAAGCTAACCTCGACTCAGACGAATCGTTCGTTGAGGACGAACAGTTCTAAGAATTCCAAGGAGAAATATCCATGCCTACCCCTACTAAGGGACCCCGTCTGGGAGGTTCCCCGGCGCACGAGCGGGCGTTGCTGAACAACTTGGCAGCCCAGCTCTTTGAAAACAAGTCAGTGACCACCACGGTGACCAAGGCAAAGCGCCTGCGCCCCGTTGCTGAACGTCTCATCACGTTCGCAAAGCGTGGCGACCTCGCGTCGCGCCGTCGCGTTCTTGCTTCGATTTCCGACAAGGGAATCGTGCACGAACTGTTCACCTCGATCGCTCCTGCTGTTGCTGAGCGCCCAGGTGGATACACCCGCATCACCAAGATCGGTCCTCGCCGCGGTGACAACGCTCCAATGGCTGTCATTGAACTGGTTCTTGAGCCTTACTCACCTAAGGAAAAGACCGTCAAGGAAGCCGAAGCAGTTGCTGAAACCGCTGCTGCCGAAGAAGCTGACGTAGCTGAAGAGAAAGTCGACGAAGCTGCTGAGGCGAAGGCTGAAGCTCCTGCTGACGTTGACTCCGGTGCTCAGGAAGACGAAGCACAGGCTGAAGCTGACGAAGAAGCACAGGACAAGGCTGACGACGCTGCTGAAGAAGCAGACGAAAAGGCTGAGGAAGAAACCAAGTAAGGTTTCTGTGGCAAGAGCCCGTTCACCGTTTGGTGGACGGGCTTTTGCTTTGCAGGTCCGTTTAAAGTTTTACTCCACCAAGCGGTGCGACTTGGGAACCTCGCCCGCGGACTCACCCACAGAAAACACGGCAAACGGAACAAAGTTGCCGTGCGGGTCGGTGCGCCGTAAAACATCGCACAGCATGGCAGCGGACAAAGGCGTGTCCTTAAGCTGAGACTCAACGGCGACCCGGAGCCCGTTTCGCGCAAGAATCAGCCACAGTCGTAGTAGGTCGCGGCCGGCCTGCACCCACTCTTCTGCGCTCACCTGCGACGCGTGATCGCGGTGCAACGCCAACACCAGCCGGTCGGGTGCCTTGCGTGAAGCGAACGTGGGCAGCATGGTGCTCCACACGCCGGTGCGGGACACCGTGTTCAAAAGTGTGTCGCTTCCGGCCTTGATGAGTCGGGCCCCTGTGCGCGCCACTGCCCGCGGGATCCGTAACGTCTCCGCGGTGAGCCCGTCCTGGTAGTAGCGCGGGTCGGTGTCGTCGAGGCGTAGCCATTCCAGGGTTTCGTCCAATGCTTCCCGAGGTGACAGCGCCGCCGCCTGCGCGTACCGGGAGGCGTCGCTCCAGATGGACTCGGGGATCTGCGCGCTGGCAATAGGGCCCGAGGTGTACGCGAAGTTGGTCTGAGCGAACTGGGCGAGTGCCTCCTCCAGACGGTCGGTGCGTGGCACTAACTTGCCACGGTCCACCTGACGGTTTAACACCTCGGCGGGTTCAAAACCGGCCCCGCTGTCAGTTTCATGCGTACCCGCGCCCGCGCCCAGGGACGGGCCAGTCGCGCTGCCCGCGCCCACCTCGGCGACGTCCAACTCCAACCAGATACCGTGCCCCTCACCCAGAACGCGGACCTGCTCAATGCGCGCGCCTTCTGCACCCAGAGCGATGTTAGCCGCCTCAACCCAGCAGCCCAGGGAGAGGCCGAGGTCCATGGCGTGTGGGTCGGTCACGGGGAGCGTGCGCTCGGGGTCGACGCGCACGGTAAGGGAGGCGTGCGACTGTGCCAACGAACTCACTTGAGGCACCCACGGTTGCGTGTTGTGTGCGCTGGGCGCCCAGCCGGCGGTTGCGAAAACGCGGTCGAAAGTGGCCTCAGAGAAGCTCACGTGTACACCTTTCGGAGGAAGAATCGGATGTCGTTGAGCGGGTGGCCGCCGGCTTTGCGCGGGATTGCCTCGGAGCCGGGGTTGTCCTCGCCTATAAACGTAATTCTAAGTCGGCGGTAGTTCTTCTGGATCAGTGTCGAAAACAGCTGGCGCGCTAGGAGCGACACGACTCCGCGCCCCTGTACGGACGGGCGGGAGCCCTGGATGATGAGGACTGCGTCCTTCGCCGAGGTCGTTAGGCGTTGCGGTAACAAGCGTTGCCGTAGTAGCCGCGCGGCGAAGGTGGGGGAGAGGGCGCCGTTGGTTGCGCGAAGATGCTCGACGGGGTCGGGGACAGTGAGGATGAACCCGGCGACAGGGGTGGAGTTTTCTGCTTCCACTTCTTGGGCCGCCACGATCAGTCCGGGGTCCATGAGCAACTCCAGGCCACTGGTCTGTGAGGCGAACTGCTCTGTGGAAATGGGCGTGTAGTAGGGGAGCGAGTCGAACGCTTCGTTGAGCGTGGGCAACACGCGGTTTAAAACCTTCCTCACACCCAACCGGCCGGGACTCAGTAACTCGACTCCCACCTCGGCGAATTCTTGTGGCGCGGGCGCCGTAGCCCGCTTTGCCGGCACATTACCCAGGTCGACCTCCCATGTGCGGCCGCCGCTGAACGGGGTGAAGCCGCTGGTCTCGAACGCGTGGGACACCATGGGTGAGTTCCAGGCGGAGTCAAAGAACCCCGGGTGTTCATGGCCGGCGACAACAACGCCACCGGTCTCGTTGGGCAGTAGCGAAACGGGTCCCATGATGTGCGTCTTGCCGGTGCGGGCGGCGTGCTCGTCTACCTCGGCCATGAGCGCTTCGAACGCATCCCGGTGCGCGAACTCCAGGGCCCCAAACAGCAGGGTGGGGGAGCCGAGTTTCGCGTCCATATCGGGGTGCGCATGCACAGTACACCGGCCCACGACCGTGCCATGCGTGTCGCGGGCCAGCAACAACGTCACCGGGCTGGGAAACCATGACTTGCCCCGGTGCCACGCCACCATGTCGGAACGTAACAGCGGGACCCGGGAGGCGACTTCGGCGGGGGTCATCCACGCTGGAACCGCGCAGAACTCACGCAACTGAGCGCGCGTTTCCACCTGTTCGACTGTGATCATGGGAGTTGGGTGCTGGCGCTGGGCGAGGTGGCGACGGCGCGCGAGGCGGCGGCGCCGGCAGAGGCGCCGGGAAGTTCCGTGCTGGAGGTCGATTTTTCGCCGGGGAGCTGGGTAAAGCGGTCGATCATGCCGGTGCGGCCGTCCTCGGCGCGGAAGATGCCGTTGGAGTACCCCCATTCGTTGGCCTCGTAAACGCGGATAAACCCGCCTTTAGCTGGGGATTTGTCGCCTTTGCCCACCAGCCAGTGCATGATTTCGTGGTGCTCCTGCGTGCGGGCAAACCGCATGAGGTCATCGCGGGATTGAAACACCACAACCAGGCCGATCCGCTTGGGGAACTCGTAGTAACTGCGGTGCCACAGGTAGCCGGGGGCGTGCTTGAGGGCGCGGGCCAGTTTGGTCCAGCGGCGCACCTGATCGAACATGTCCAAGACCGTCCGGTACTCGTTGCACCCCAAGAACAGAGCGTTGCCCTGCCCCTGCGGTGGGGTTTGCGAAAAGTCGCGTGTACGCATGTGTGCTCCTGTTGCTGTTTTAGAGGGTTACGTGGGCTGCGGTGGGGCCCGCTAGGACTTCATGAGGTAAGTGTTCTTGATCTTCTTGGTGGCCTCCGCGAACGGGCCCGTGCCGTGGTCGTGAAGTTCAATGCGAATGTCGGCCGCCGACGGGTCCTCCTCCAGCGACTGCTTGAAGTCACGCGATACTGCGGACAAGTGCTCAAGAATGCCCGTGGTGAGCGCGGTGCGCATCTGTTCGCGCTGGTCAGCGTCCAGGTTTTCCGCCGCCGAGGTGTCCCGCAGCTGGATGTGCAAAGTGGGCCGCATCTCCAAGGCGCCCGTGTCACGAAGCTCAATTCGGAACGAATCAATCAATGGTGCGTAGCGCTCATCGCGGTACAAGCCATTCTCAACGTCCAGCGGGTAAATGTTGGCGCCCATGTACGAAATCGTGGAATCCGACCGACCAAACAGCAACACGAACGGTAGGCGCATTCCCTGACGCTTGAACGCCTCAGACAAGCGGTTCGCTAAATGCGGGAATGCGCGCGTGATGTTTACCATGTCGTCAAAGCTCATGAGCGTGGCCTCATCACCGATGTTGTAGCGAAGCCGGGGGCTCATCACCGCCGCTGAGTTAATCGTGACAATAAGCTCATTGTCCTCAGTTGTTTCCAAGAAGGTCTCAAGCGGGTTGTACTGGAAAATCATAGGAACGCGCGACTCGTTGTCGCCCAGCAGGGCCGTGCGGAAGTCGTTGTTGCGTGTCAGCTCTTTACGGATCTCAACAGCCACATCGGTTTCGCCTGCCATACCGATTGTCAGATCAGAGGCCCCGTAACCGGAGTACACGCGGTTGAACCGCTTCTCCACGTGCTCACGGAGGCCCTCTGTCATGGCCTCGCCGCCCACGAACCCGTTGAGCGTGAACTGGTCCCAGTACTCCGAACCACGCTCTGTGTCGTTGTCCATGTAGTCGACCAAGTGTTTGAGGAACGGAGGGTACGCACTGATCAGATACGTGTGCCCCGGTCCAAAGTGGGTCAACGTGTCAATGATCTTCTCTAGATCAGGGCCCGTGTTTTTCACCATGGCGACCTTGGCCATGGCCAGTCCCGTATTGGTTCCCGTGGCCCACGCGCCCATGGAAAAAGCGTTGATGCAGAACAGGTCACGCGCACCGAACAAGAACGTCACGTACCCAGCCACATTGCGGTGGACCGTGTCCAGTTCTTTCTTCGACCGCATCCAGTTGAACGGTTTACCTGATGATCCGGATGATTCGTCCACGACCGTGCCCACGGTCTCAATGGAGCCGTTCCAGCACCGGTCATCTTCGGAATACTGCGTGACGTAGTCGTTTTTATTGGTAGCAGGGTAGTTCTGCAGATCCCACCACGTGAACTCGTAGTCGTTTTCAACCAAATAGTCTTGGTACGCCGGAACGTCCAGGGATGCCTGCTGACAGATCATCCACGCGTTGAGCCGGGCAATGCGCTCAAGTCCCGGCTGGTAGTTTCGCGCCGTGAACCGCCAAATGGCCGGGTGTACACGGTACGCCTTGTACGCAGTGGTCAAGCCCATGTTGGTCAGACGCAACAGGGTCTGGCGGGCGATATTGATGGGTCCACGTTTGATGTCGGGCTTGCGCAGTGCTGGACGCTTTTCTCTCATATGACTAAACCTAGTGTGCAGGTGTGAGATTTGACTAGAAGTGGCTTGTCAAAACTGTCACACGGGTAACGTGGGACGTGAAACGAAAGGAATCCTTCATGAACGAAATTCTGTCTCCTCAGCTTCTTGACACGCTACGTGAACGCGCACCCCGCTATGACGCGAACAATGAGTTCTGTTTCGAGGACATGGAAGACCTGCGGGCAGCCGGGTACCTCACCATGTTGGTTCCTGAATCCTTTGGTGGCGCGGGCATGAGCGTCGCCCAGGTTTCCCGCGTTCAGCGCACGCTCGCCCAGGCCGCACCGGCAACCGCGCTCGCCTTCAACATGCACCAGATCATCGTGGGGCTGTGCGCGCGTTTGCACCGCGCGGGCGATTCGACCACCGACTGGGTCCTGCGTGACGCGATGGACGGACACATTTTCGCGTTCGGTATCAGCGAAGCCGGTAACGACTCTGTTCTGTTCGACTCCGCCACCGAGGCCGTCCCCACCGATGACGGCTACCAGCTCACGGGCACCAAGATCTTCACGTCCCTGTCGCCAGTGTGGACGCGTCTGGTTGTCCACGCCCGCGTGAAGGACTCCGACCAGCTGGTGTTCGGTTTCATCGACCGAGACTCAGAAGGTATTGACATCAAGGACGACTGGGACACTTTGGGTATGCGTGCCACCCAGTCGTGTACAACGGTCCTGAACAACGTGTTCCTGCCACATGACCGCGTTTCCACGCACACGCCTGTTGGGCCCAATGACGACCCGTTCGTGTTTGGGATCTTCGGGTGCTTCGAGCTGTTCTTGGGAAGTGTGTACAACGGCATTGGTGAACGAGCTGTCGCCCTTGCAAGCGAGATCGTTCAAAAGCGCATGTCCCGAGCCAAAGGCGCCCCGTACTCCAAGGACCCCGACATTCGCTGGCAGATCGCTTCAGCTGCAATCCTCATGGACGGTGCCAGCCTGCAGCTGGAAAAGCTCACGGAGGACTTTGACCTGGTGGGTACTGACCGGGATCCTCACTACGGCATGAAGTGGTTCCTCCACTTTTCGGCGGCGAAGAATAGGTCGGCCGAGGCGGCAAAGAGCGTCGTCGACACTGCCCTTCGCGTGTGTGGGGGTTCGCAGTACTACTCACGCAGTGAACTCCAGCGCTTGTACCGAGATGTGCTGGCGGGAATCTACCAGCCCAGTGATAACGAAAGCCTGCACACTGCTTATAGCAACGCACTCTTAGGCCCAATCGACGACTAAGCGCGCCCAACGGCGCAAAACGAGCGAAACTGCGCATTATATTGCGTAGTTTCGCTCGTTTTGCGTCTTCTGGACTTGGCTACTCCACCCGGTGTGTCCCAGCCGCGCAAAGCTGTGCGCACAGAGTCACTTCCTCACACCTCGGCGGGGGCAGGGCGGGGGTTTCTGACTCGTTTAGCTACACTCCAGCTCGACTTCGTCCGTCGAGTGTAGCTAAAAGTGCCCAAAATAGTGATGCAGATCACTAAATAGGGGTGATTTAGGGTCGTTTAGCTACACTCCAGAGATTCGAGTGTAGCTAAACGCACTCCCAGCCCGAGGTGGCTGCGGCCTTCACGGTCACTCCCGCCCAATCGACGACTAACAGCGGCCCGTGTCCGGGGTCACTGTTAAGGTGAACGTATGCCCGTAAAAACGGGTGGTCAGTGCCACAAAAGTGCGTGCTGATCTGAGTTCTGCAAGGAGAGTTAAATGTCGTCAGT
Organism: Brevibacterium sp. ACRRH; assembly: GCF_022346365.1. Classification (NCBI taxonomy): domain Bacteria; kingdom Bacillati; phylum Actinomycetota; class Actinomycetes; order Micrococcales; family Brevibacteriaceae; genus Brevibacterium; species Brevibacterium sp. ACRRH. Next base: position 65,737 of record NZ_JAKRMN010000003.1, on the reverse strand, counting down.
GCCCTCCATTCTGAGTGAGTCGCTCGAACAGGTCGATCCGGAAATCGCGCAGGTTCTGGATGACGAACTGCAACGTCAGCGAGACACACTCGAGATGATTGCTTCGGAAAACTTCGTTCCCAAAGCCGTTTTGCAGGCGCAGGGGTCGGTCCTTACAAACAAGTACGCGGAAGGGTACCCGGGGCGCCGTTACTACGGAGGGTGCGAACACGTAGACGTCGCAGAAAACCTCGCGATTGACCGCGTGAAAGAGCTCTTCGGTGCGAACTTCGCTAACGTGCAGCCTCACTCGGGTGCGCAGGCAAACGCGGCAGTGATGCACGCTTTGGCTCGTCCAGGAGACACACTCATGGGAATGAGCCTGGCGCACGGTGGCCACTTGACCCACGGTATGAAGATCAACTTCTCTGGTCGCCTTTACGACATCGCCGCCTACGGTGTGGACGAAGCGACCAACCGTTTGGACATGGACAAGGTGCGCAAGACCGCACTGGAAAGCAAGCCCAAAGTGATTGTGGCCGGGTGGTCGGCCTACCCTCGCCACCTCGACTTCGAAGCCTTCCGTGAAATCGCCGACGAAGTTGGCGCAAAACTATGGGTCGACATGGCGCACTTCGCAGGTCTTGTCGCCGCAGGACTCCACCCCAGCCCAGTGCCATACGCTGACGTGGTGTCCTCAACCGTTCACAAGACCCTCAGCGGTCCGCGTTCGGGTCTGATCCTGAGCCGTGACGAAGACATCGCTAAGAAGATCAACTCAGCTGTGTTCCCCGGTCAGCAGGGTGGTCCACTCATGCACGTGGTGGCTGCCAAGGCGATCGCGTTCAAGATCGCTCAGTCCGCCGAGTTCAAAGAAAAGCAAGAGCGTACTCTCCGCGGTGCAAAGATCCTGGCTGAACGCCTCCTCCAGGACGATGTCACTGAAGCAGGCGTCAGCGTCCTCACAGAAGGAACCGACGTCCACCTCGTGCTCGTTGACCTGCGGAACTCCGCACTCAACGGTCAGGAAGCAGAAGACCTGCTCCACTCGGTCGGAATCACGGTCAACCGCAACGCGGTTCCTTTCGACCCACGGCCACCTATGGTCACCTCGGGCCTGCGCGTGGGAACCCCGGCGCTTGCTTCCCGTGGCTTTGGTGACGAAGAATTCACCGAGGTTGCCGACATCATGGCCCAGGTCCTCAAGCCCGGCTGCGACCTGGACGAACAGCGCCAGCGCGTTGCTCGCCTGACCCAAGCATTCCCGCTTTATGAAGGACTGAAACAGTACTGATGGCTCAGATTCTCGACGGAAAAGCGACCGCAAAAGCGCTCAAACAGGAATTCGCTGAGCGCGTTGCACGGCTAAAAGAACACGGAGTGACGCCTGGCTTGGGTACCTTGCTGGTAGGCGAGGACCCCGGCTCGCAGTGGTACGTGGCGGGTAAGCACCGCGACTGTGCTGAAGTCGGCATCGAGTCGATTCGTGAAGATCTCCCGGAAACCGCGACCCAGCAGGAAATCGAAGACGCAGTTCAGCGGCTTAACGACAACCCTGCATGCACCGGGTTCATCGTGCAGCTACCACTGCCCAAAGGAATCGACACCAACCGGGTTTTGGAACTGATCGACCCTGACAAGGACGCCGACGGCCTGCACCCCATGAACTTGGGCCGCCTGGTTTTGCGGGTGAGCGAAGACGTTGAGTCGTCCTTGCCGTGTACGCCGGTAGGAATCGTTGAGCTTCTGGAACGCCACGGTGTTGACCTCAACGGTAAACACGTCGTGGTGCTGGGACGCGGAGTGACCGTTGGGCGCCCCATCGGGTTGATCCTGACCCGTCGCGCCGTGAACGCCACGGTGACGCTCACGCACACCGGAACCAAGAACCTCAAGGAACTGCTCCAACAAGCCGATGTCGTTGTCGCCGCCGCCGGTGTCAAAGACATCGTGGATGGCGACTCGGTCAAGGACGGCGTGGTGCTCGTCGACGTAGGAGTTTCGCGCGAAACCGACCCCGAAACCGGTAAGTCCCGGGTCGTGGGTGACGTTTCCGAAGAGGCGCGCGCTAAGTCATCGTTCCACTCGCCCAACCCTGGCGGAGTAGGGCCCATGACGCGCGTTGAACTGTTGCGTAACGTCATTGAGAGCGCTGAACGGTCACTTGCGTAGTGGGCTGGCCAGGGTGTGCCCGAGGTGGTTCACCCCGAGCGGTCTAGCTGGCTAGGTTCGCGCGCACAAACACAAAGCGAGGGGATGTGAAATCCCCTCGCTTTTGCGTTTGCCGTCTGTGGCAGGTTCGCGTGTCTGCGGTTTACTGCAGGGCAAGCGTGAGCTTGAACAGAATGCGTGGTTTGTCTTTGCCTGCGTAGTTGTCCATGAGCACGCTTTCGAACCCGATCGACGAGTGGAAAGCTACGGCTGCTGAGTTCTCAGGCATGGTCGTTGCCTGAACCTCGGTCTTACCCTTGTCGCGCGCCAACTCGATGAACGAGTCATAGAGCTTGCGACCGATTCCCTGGTGGCGGAAATCGTCGCGGGCAGCAACGAGGTGGATATAAGCGGGACCGTCCAGGGGAATAACACCCAGAAGGTACCCAACGATTTCGTTCTTGAAGCGAGCAACCAGACCGGACGCAGCCAACTGGCGGAACCAGTACGGGTCGTGATCTTGGCTCAGGTCGCGTTCGCCCCAGAACTTCTGTTGTTCGTCGACCAAGAAGGTGCGGAGGTCGTCCGCGTCGACTTCGTCGAGTGGGCTTACGGCTAGACGTTCAATGTCGAATTCCGGTGTTGCCATGAGTCGTCTCCTTGTCATCTCAGGAATTCTAACTCTACCCAATTTTCATGACCGGGACGTTAGCCGAGTCACTCGTAAGACAGTTTTGCGTGAAAAGATGAACACATGATTACAGTCGCTAGCGTAAATGTGAATGGAATCCGCGCAGCTATGCGGAAAGGAATGGAGCCCTGGTTTAACCATCACACGCCACAGATTCTGACACTGCAAGAAGTCAGAGCAGCAAATGACATCGCGTACAGCGTCATGGAGCCATTCGGTGGGAACGCTTACAGCGCCGATGCGGAAGCAAAAGGACGGGCAGGCGTCGCGATTGTCTCTCAGACCCCAGCACGTGAAGTGCGCATCGGAATCGGTGATGAGTACTTTGAAGGTTCTGGTCGTTGGATCGAATGCGACTATGACCTAGCTGACGGTTCCACGTTGACCGTAGTGTCCGCCTACGTCCACTCAGGTGAAGCTGGAACACCTAAACAAGACGACAAGTACCGGTTCTTAGACCGCATGAAAGAACGCCTGCCACAGCTTGCCGCAAGTGCCGACTACGCGATCGTCACCGGTGACCTGAACGTGGGCCACACGGAACTCGACATTAAGAACTGGAAAGCCAACCAGAAGAAGGCCGGGTTCCTCCCTGAAGAACGCGCGTACTTTGACGAATTCTTTGGCGACCTGGGCTGGGTTGACGTCCACCGCACGTTATCCGGTGAAATCCCAGGACCATATACATGGTGGTCAATGCGCGGCAAGGCCTTCGACAACGACGCGGGATGGCGGATCGACTACCACATGGCCACGCCCAATCTTGCTAAATTGGCGTCGAACGCACGCGTTCACCGGGCCGCTTCATGGGGTGAGCGGTGGAGTGACCACGCGCCACTCGTCATTGATTACGACCTGCCGGAACTGGTGGGAAACGAATAGCCCGTAGAACGAATAACCAACAGCTGTAGCTCAGGGCAAAAACAAGCGGGGGAACACGTGTGAAAACGTGTGCCCCCGCTTGTTTTCTCGCAACAGTGCGCTTAACAGCAGCGTGCTTTCGGGTTTCGGTCCTGTTCGTCTGTGAGGTCCCGCCAGAACTGGCGTTCTCCCATTGCACCCTCGCAGGTGCCGTGACGCTGTTTGTAGGACTCGAGGTAGTGCTTGTAAGCGTTTTCGCCCATCACTTCCTTGATGTACCAGTGAACAGCTTTCAACGGTTTGAGGACTGCCGAAATCCTACTCATGCGCTTCAACCTTCTGAGTCTGTTCCTTTTGGAACGCGTCCCACTGAGCCTGAACTTCGCGTTCTGCCTTCGTAGGAATAAGTCCCTTCGGAGCGAAGATCTTCGTGGGCACTGCTGGTTCTTCCGATGTAGTCACCTTACCGGTCGTAACGGCCTTGAAGCACTGGTAGAGCGCCATGAGAACCACCATGAGCACCAGAACAGCGAAGACCACCGACAAGGTTCCCTGGATGAACGTGTTGCGAACAACCGCGCGCATCGCTTCTTCACCCTGAATGTTGCCCATCGAGGTTTCTCCAGCGGCCAGCTTGTCGCGAACCGCGAAGTGCTGTGCCCAGTAACCAAGCTTGGGGTTAGGCGAGAAGATCTTCTGGGCAGACGCGGTCATTGTCACCGCCAGGTCCCATGCGAGTGGGATACCTGGGATCCACGCATACTTCGCGTATCCAGACTTGACCACGATCGCGAGCACAACTGACAGGGCAACCGCTGCAAGAAGCTGGTTAGAGATTCCGAACAGCGGGAACAACGTGTTGATTCCACCCAGCGGGTCAGTCACACCGATGACCAGGATTGAACCCCAGCCGGCAACCATAATGAAAGTGGTGAGCCATGCACCGACATTCCATGACGGGTCACGGAACTTAGGCATGAAGTTACCCAGCAGGTCGGACAGCATGAAGCGAGCAACGCGAGTACCGGCATCAATCGTGGTCAGAATGAACAGTGCTTCGAACATCACCGCGAAGTGGTACCAAAAACTCATCCAGGCTGGCCCACCGAACACGGAGTGCAGAATGTGCGCCATACCCATAGCCAAAGTAGGAGCGCCACCGGTACGAGACACGATGGAGGACTCCCCGACGTCATGCGCGGCTTGTTCAAGCTTCTCCGGAGTCACGTCAATGCCGGGCATTCCCAGTTTGTTCGTAATGAAGTCTGCCGCTCCCTGAGGTGTTCCACCGGTGAGTGGTTCAGCCGCGTTCATGGCGAAGTAGATTCCCTTGTCCAAGCTGACAGCCGCGACAAGCGCCATGATGGCAACGAACGACTCCATGAGCATGCCACCGTAACCAATAAGGCGGGCCTGCGATTCCTTCTCAAGAAGCTTAGGAGTGGTTCCAGATGAAATCAGTGCGTGGAACCCAGACAGCGCACCACACGCAATCGTGATGAAAAGGAATGGGAACAGGGTACCTGCGAACGCGGGGCCCTGGTCGTTAGAAGCGAACGGCGTGATGGCAGGCATCTGAACTTCTGGGTTCACCAGAATGATTCCCACTGCCAGCAGCGCGATGGTACCGATCTTCATGAACGTCGACAGGTAGTCACGGGGTGCCAGGAGCATCCACACTGGAAGAACTGCAGCAATGAACCCGTAGATCATGAGGCCCCATGCCAGCTGCACCTTGCTGAGGTGGAAGACCTCTGACCATACGGGGTCGTTGTGAACCCATCCACCTACAACAATCGCAAGGATGAGCAAGGTAATGCCGATTACCGATGTCTCCACGATGGCACCTGGGCGCAGGTAACGCATGTAGAAGCCCATGAGGAACGCGATCGGGATGGTCATGGCAATTGAGAAGACACCCCATGGCGATTCAGCGAGTGCGTTAATGATGACGACACCCAGAACCGCAATCAGAATGGTCATGATGAGGATGATTCCGATGGAGGTGATAATGCCTCCGACGTTGCCGAGCTCGTCACGCGCCATCTGGCCCAGTGAGCGACCGTTACGGCGGGTCGAGAAGTAGAGGACCATGTAGTCCTGAACCGCTCCGGCAACAATCACACCCAGAACAATCCACAACGTTCCGGGAAGGTATCCCATCTGCGCGGCAAGAATGGGTCCAACAAGAGGTCCGGCACCGGAAATCGCCGCGAAGTGGTGCCCAAAGAGAACACGACGGTCGGTAGGAGTGAAGTCCCTACCGTTATCGTTGAGCTCAGCGGGTGTGGCGCGCTTAGGGTCAGGGCGGCACACTTTCCATTCGATGAACTTGGCGTAGAACCTAAAAGCAATAAGGTAGGAGCCCACTGCCGCGGCGACGAACCAGCTAGCACTGAGCTGTTCACCGCGAACGATCGCGATCATTGTCCATCCGAGACCAGCGATAAGGGCAATGGCTACCCATAAGACGATTTTGCCCGGCGTCCACCGGGGCTTCTCTTCCACTGCAACTGGTGGGAGGGCTTCATCGGTCTTAACGTACTCAACCGACATGTGAGCTCCTTTTCGGGCTGGTTCGTCGCAAGCGACGAAGGTCGTAAATTAACATCCACACGAAGTGTGTTTGAGGCCACTCCATCTTTGGAGGTAATTAGCATAATACTTTGATGTGACTCTGAACACGTAGGATCAACGCGTGTTTTGCTAACTGAGACGGTTCCGTTGTTCTGAAGTGGCAGAATGGTGAGCATGAGTCAATCAGCTGTCACCCGCCCTCGTTCACTCTCAGGTGTGCAAGCGACCTCGGGGTCCCTCCACCTCGGTAACTACATTGGTGCCCTCCAGCAGTTCGTTGCGCAACAGGACACCCACGACGCCTTCTTCTTCATCGCAAACATGCACGCGATCACGGTGGAGCAGAACCCAGATGAACTTCGCGAGCGCACACTGCGCACGGCAGCCCAGTTCATCGCTGCGGGACTCGACCCTGAAAAGTCCACGATCTTTGTGCAGTCGCACGTGGACGCGCACACAAAGCTCAGCTGGATTCTGGAATGCACCACGTCGCTGGGTGAAGCACAGCGCATGACCCAGTTCAAAGACAAATCAGCGAAGAACGAACACGTGTCACTGGGGCTACTCACGTATCCCGCCCTCATGGCCGCTGACATCCTCCTGTACCAGGCCGACATCGTTCCCGTGGGGGAGGACCAGCGCCAGCACCTGGAGCTGACTCGCAACTTGGCAGAGCGCTTCAACAACCGGTACGGCGAAACGTTCAAAGTGCCTGAACCTGGAATCCTCAAGCAAACGGCAAAAATCTACGACCTCCAGGACCCGTCGGCAAAAATGTCGAAGTCGGGGAAGAACCCAGCTGGTCGCATCGACATCCTTGATGAGCCCAAGGTTCTTCAGAAGAAATTTAAGTCAGCTGTCACAGACACCGACACCGTAATTGCCTACGACCCAGAGAACAAGCCGGGAGTATCTAACCTACTCACCATCTACTCGTCGCTGTCAGGCCAGAGCATTGACAGCATCGTCGCTGAGTTCGAAGGAAAGATGTACGGCCACCTCAAGGTCGCGCTCGCCGACCTCGCGGTTGAAGCTCTCACCCCCGTACGCACCCGCACCAACGAGCTCCTGGAGGACCGAGCGGAACTCCAGCGGATTCTTCTCAACGGTGCTAACAAGGCGACCCAGATCGCAGACGCCACCGTCAAGAATGCGTACGACCGCGTCGGTTTCCTCTAAACTCCCCACCCCACCACCACAAAGGAGCACCACCAGGTGGCCAAGAAGTACAAACCCAACAACATCGCCCCAGAAGTCATCCACACAGCCGCTCGTGTGGAAGACAAAGTCCAAGACTGGCTCCGCAAACAAGCGAACAACCGCGGATGGAAACGCACAGTTATCGCGTATGACTCCTACGGAACGGAAACCTTCATTAGGGTTTTGGCCCGCACGGTTTTGACCAAGACCGGCCAACCGGCAGCAGACGTCCACGCGAGTATTCGAGGGTTCAGATCGTTTGGGTCCATCCCGCTCAACGAGGCGACAGCGTGGGTGAGGGTGAACGGCCAGGAACACATGGTGTCCTCCGACCGAGGTGGCATTATCGACGCGGTCATTCCCGGCGACTTTGAGCCGGGGAAAGTGGAGTTGGAGATCTGGACCCAGGGTTCGCTTGTAGACACAGCAACCGCGCACGTGGTAGCAGACGAGGAGAAGTTCGGCATCATCTCCGACATCGACGACACGGTCATGGTGACCGCGTTGCCTCGCCCGTTCTTGGCCGCGTGGAACACGTTCGTGCTCGATGAACACGCGCGCTCGCCAGTGGCCGGGATGTCGGTTCTGTACGACCGCCTCACATACCTGCGTCCGCACGCCCCCATCATCTACTTGTCTACGGGTGCGTGGAATGTGGCTCTGACGCTCAAGCGTTTCTTGTCCAGGAACCTCTACCCGGACGGGCCGTTCTTGCTCACAGACTGGGGGCCCACGGCCACGCGCGCGTTCCGTTCGGGCCAGGAACACAAGCGCATCCAGTTGGAGCGGCTGGCCCGGGAGTTCCCCAACATCAAGTGGCTGTTGATCGGTGACGACGGCCGGCACGACGAGGAACTTTACGGCGAGTTCGTCGAAAACCACCCCAACAACGTGGTCGCAGTATGCATTCGTCAGCTCACGGTTGGTGAAGCGGTGTGGGCCGGTGGGCGTTCAAAGAACTCCGGGCGCGGCCAAGGTGTTCCGTGGATCTACGCCCCAGACGGAGCGGGCCTCATGGAGAAAATGAACGACCGCGGAATCATCGTCTAAACGCAGCAACCTTCACCCGGTTTAGCCCTCTACATCCACCCCAAAACGCTGGGCATCCGCGAACGTGTCGATGTCCGCGGTCGTCGCCTGCTCAAGGTGAACGGGAACCCACTCACAGCGGTCGTAAAGGGTACGAGCGGGCTGGTGGGCGACCTCGGCGGCGGATGTCACTTCAGCCAGCGCCCGGGTGCGCCACACGGCCGTCAGGTACTGCGCCCGCCCGGCGGGATCAACGGCCACCGCACAATCCGGCACAGCGCAATCCGACTCACCTACCGCGTCGACGAGCGCGCGAACGGTGGGCGCGTCGATGAGGGGGAGGTCGGCGGCAAGAACGGCCACAAACTCAGTGGTCACATGCTCCACCCCGGCGGCAATCGCCGCGGCAGGGCCAGAAAAGGGCGGGTCTTCGCGTAGGTGGGTGACATGCCCGAGCTCGTCCAACCCTTCCGTGTCACCCACCACGACTACGGCGCAGTGCGGGGAGACATCACGGACGGCGGTGAGAGCACGTTTAATGAGCGGTACACCACCCACGGTGAGTGCGGTCTTGGTGATACCGCCCAGGCGCGTGGCCTTGCCTCCGGACACCAGAAGCGCAGTGAGCGAAAGGTGATCAGTGCGTGAGCCTTGACTCACGTGCTGGAACCTTCCTGATCCTCGCGCTTCCATTCGCCTGTGCGGGAGCGGTTGCGGCGCGAACGGTACATGAGAACACCGCCCACAACAGCAAAGATGGCCACTGGTAGCCCAAGTGCGAGCCCTACGTTGTTAGGGATTGCGAATCCGGCGGCTTGGGACTCACCGGCCCCTTCGCCTGGCTCACCTTGCCTGCCAGCCTCTCCGGCCGAATCGCTCCCAGCCGCGCCACCTGCGCCCCCAACAGACGCAACAGGCGAAGGCGTGCTCAGATCCTCGAACGCCACGGTGCGCGTGACCTGCGGGTGCTCTTGGTTAAACGCCCAGTTGAGGAGGTCAGCGGTCGCCTGCCGGCTCTGCGTTTGCGCGCGCAGAACCACCGCAGCGTACGTGGTGTCGCCTCGAGTGGCAGCCCCCACGAACGAGCCACGGGCTTCTTGCGTGTACCCGTTCTTCAAGCCAATAGCACCGTCAACCAGCCCAATTAGGCGCGTGTGATTCTGGATCTGGTACCCCTTGACCTTCTCCTTCTTGTCGTGGTCATAACCACCGGGGAAGTCCAGGGTCTGGGTCTTGACGATTGTCATGAGGTACTTGTTCTTGGCAAACTCGTGGGCGAGCTTCAGTAGATCATCCACCGTGGTTCCCTGTCCGGGCGCATCCAGACCGCTTGTAGTGCCCACAGTGGTCGAGTCCATCCCCAACTGCGTGGCTTTGCGATGCATGAGTTCCAGAGCCTTGTCTTGCCCGCCCACGGCTTCGCCCAACGCGTGCGCGGCGTCGTTGCCGCTGGCCATAAGCATTGAGTGGAACAGCAGATCGATCGAATATTCGTTATCGCGCAATAACCCCACGCGGGTGCCGTCGACGTTTGTGGTCTCTTCCGTGATGCGCTGCTTTTTCTTAACGTCAGGGAGTTCGTCGACCAGGGCCAGCGCCGTGAGGAGTTTCTGCACTGACGCAGGCGAAGCGACCACGTCCTCGCCGTGGGACACCAGGACTTCGCCGGTGTCCAGATTGGCTACGAGCCACGCGTCGGCCACCGGGGTGGGTGGGGGAGTGCCGTCACCTATGTTTTCCGGGCTGGTATATGTGGCCGAGGTGGGTTCCGCCGGTTGCGCCACAACCGTGTGCGCGCTCGCCGACTGTGAGCCCGCAACGTCCGCAGCCCCCACACCCGAAAAGGTTGCGAGGGCAACAGTGGCCGCCGCTAAAAAGCGACGGCCACATGTCAGGGGGTATAAAGCCACGTTAGAACGCGCGGGTGAGCAACGCCTGCTTAACTTCGGAAATTGCCTTGGTGACTTCAATTCCACGCGGGCAAGCTTCCGTGCAGTTGAAGGTGGTGCGGCAACGCCACACACCTTCCTTGTCGTTGAGAACCTCGAGGCGCATGTCGCCACCTTCGTCACGTGAGTCGAAGATGAAGCGGTGTGCGTTCACAATTGCAGCCGGTCCAAAGTACTGGCCATCGGTCCAGAACACTGGGCAGGACGACGTACACGAAGCACACAGGATGCACTTGGTGGTGTCGTCGAAGATGGCGCGGTCTTCAGGCGACTGCAGGCGTTCGCGAGTAGGTTCGTGACCAGAAGTGATCAAGAACGGCATGATTTCGCGGTAGGACTGAAAGAACGGTTCCATGTCCACGATGAGGTCTTTTTCAAGAGGCAGGCCCTTGATCGCTTCCACCGTGATGGGCTTGTTGGTGTCCAGGTCCTTCAGCAGGGTCTTACATGCCAGGCGGTTACGCCCGTTAATTCGCATTGCGTCCGATCCACAGACACCGTGCGCACATGAACGGCGGAACGACAGGCTACCGTCGATCTCCCACTTGATCTTGTGCAGAGCGTCCAAGATACGGTCCGTGCCGTACATGGTGACTTTGTAGTCTTCCCAGTGTGGCTCGGAGTCAGCTTCGGGGTCGAAGCGTGCAATACGGATTGTGCAATCGAACGATGGGATTTCTCCGCCACCGCCACCCAGGTGATCTGGAAGATCAACCTTGGACGCTGGCTCAGCTGTCTTTACTTCTTTTTCACTCATCAGTACTTACGCTCCATAGGCTGGTACCGCGTTACGACAACGGGCTTCGTTTCCAAACGCATTCCTGCAACACCTTCAGCGGTTGCTGACTCGTCCAGGTAGGTCATGGTGTGGTGCATGAAGTTTTCGTCGTCACGCTTCGGGAAGTCTTCGCGGAAGTGTCCGCCACGCGATTCCTTACGGTGCAGAGCGGCAACCGTAACCACCTCGGCGATTTCAAGAAGGAAGCCCAACTCGACTGCTTCGAGGAGATCCAGGTTGTAACGCTTACCGCGGTCGTGGATGCCCACGTTCTTGTAGCGTTCACGCAAAGCGGCGATGTCCTTAAGCGCCGTGCGCAGAGTTTCTTCAGTACGGAACACCTGTACGTGGGTGTCCATGGTTTCCTGAAGGTCCTTACGGATCGCACCAATTAGTTCTGAACCATTGGAACGACGCATGGTTTCGATCATGTCGACCGTGCGGTCAGCAGCGCCGTCAGGCAGTTCAGGAAGCGTTGCGGTCTTGGAGTATTCCGCAGCCGCGATTCCCGCACGCTTACCGAACACGTTGATGTCCAGAAGCGAGTTGGTTCCCAGGCGGTTTGAACCGTGGACCGAAACACATGCACATTCACCGGCAGCGTAGAGGCCAGGAACGACCGTGTCGTTGTCGGAAAGAACCTGGGATTCAACGTTGGTGGGGATACCACCCATTGCGTAGTGAGCCGTTGGGAACACTGGAACAGGTTCCGTGTAAGGCTCAACGCCCAGGTAGGTGCGGGCGAATTCGGTAATGTCTGGAAGTTTCGCATCGATGTGTGCTGGTTCCAGGTGGGTGAGGTCCAGAAGAACGTAGTCCTTGTTTGGTCCACAACCGCGACCCTCGCGCACCTCGTTAGCCATGGAACGAGCCACGATGTCACGTGGAGCCAAGTCCTTAATGGTGGGTGCATAGCGCTCCATAAAGCGCTCACCCTCGGAGTTACGCAGAACTGCACCTTCACCTCGGGCAGCCTCAGACAGGAGGATTCCCAAGCCAGCCAAGCCGGTTGGGTGGAACTGGAAGAACTCCATGTCTTCAAGCGGAAGCCCGTTGCGGTAGGTCACAGCAACACCGTCACCGGTGAGCGTGTGCGCATTCGAGGTGGTCTTAAAGACCTTTCCGAAACCACCGGTTGCGAACACAACTGCCTTCGAGCGGAACACGTGGATTTCGCCGGTTGCCAGTTCGTACGCAACGACACCAGCCGGACGGCGCTGGCCATCCACCTCGGTCATTACCAGGTCAAGAACGTAGAACTCGTTGTAGAACTCAACACCGTGCTTGACACAGTTTTGGTAGAGGGTCTGAAGAATCATGTGACCGGTACGGTCAGCTGCGTAGCAAGCGCGACGCACAGGCGACTTACCGTGGTCGCGGGTGTGTCCACCGAAACGACGCTGGTCAATCTTGCCTTCAGGCGTACGGTTGAACGGCAGACCCATCTTTTCCAGGTCAAGAACCGCGTCGATGGCTTCCTTCGCCATGACTTCGGCTGCGTCCTGGTCTACCAGGTAGTCGCCACCCTTAATGGTGTCGAACGTGTGCCATTCCCAGTTGTCTTCTTCAACGTTGGCAAGTGCTGCACACATACCACCCTGAGCTGCACCGGTGTGCGAACGGGTTGGGTACAGCTTGGTGAGAACAGCTGTGCGTGCGCGCTGTCCGGATTCGATCGCTGCGCGCATGCCGGCGCCACCTGCGCCGACGATGACAACGTCGTACTCATGTACCTGCATAGATACTCAATTCTCCTTTAAACGACTGTCACTAAGCGGTGCAGAATTTGGGCAGAAGTTCGGCAGCAGTGTCCACTGGGCATGGGTCGAAGGTGAAGATCACCATGGTTCCCAAGACCACAACGATGGCTGAAGCGATGTACAGAACCAGCTGCAGGACAACGTTGGTTGCTGGCTTTTCTGCGTAGTCGTTGATGATGGTGCGCAGACCGTTGGTTCCGTGGAGCATGGCCAGCCACAGCATAGCCAGGTCCCAGATCTGCCAGAAGGGGTTAGCCCACTTACCGGCGACGAAACCGAAGTCGAGTCCCTGCACACCTTCGCCCTGCCATAAGTTGACGAACAGGTGACCAAAAATCAGGAACACAAGAAGCAGACCCGAAATGCGCATGAACAGCCACGCGGCAAGTTCGAACTTAGAACGGGTGTTCTTGTGGCGCTTGTATTCGCTACGAGGAGCGGGAATTGAAGTTGCCGTCACTATTCTCAACCTCCGAACGTGTGCATGAGGTGGCGGGGCAAGAACGCGATCATAACGATGAGCCACAGGATCATGACGGCCCAGAACATCTTGCGCTGGTTCTTGGGTCCACCCTTCCAGAAGTCAACAAGAATCACGCGCACACCGTTGAATGCGTGGAAAACGATCGCTGCAACCAAGCCGATTTCGGCCATTGCCATGATGGGGGTCTTATACGTTCCGATGACAGCGTCGTAGGCTGCGGGCGATACGCGTACAAGGGCTGTGTCAAGCACGTGGACCAGCAGGAAGAAGAAAATACCGACACCTGTGACGCGGTGAGCGACCCAGGACCACATTCCTTCGTGTCCGCGGTACAGCGTGCCCGTTGAGGCTTTAGCCACGGGGCATCCTCCAGTTGAGACAGTTTTAATAACATGTAAAAGCTACGCCGGGGGCGTCGCTTTAGCCAATCGAGCGAACCAGTGTCCAATAAATCCCGCGAGCTAACGCGTTCTTTATGAGATTCGCAGACATTACACATAATAACGCCACATTTGCGTTGGGTATCTCTCGGGTTTCATTTCGTGCGCGTGTCTTGTGGAAGTGTGCCCGTGGTGCCCGCGACAATGAAGCAATGATTCCCAACTTTCATGCGGTGATCCCGGCCGGAGGTGCGGGGACCAGGTTGTGGCCCCTGTCCCGTCGCGACCGCCCAAAATTCTTGCACGACATCCTCGGAGTGGGCTCAACCCTGTTGCAGTCCACGTGGTCACGAACGGTCCCCTTGGTGGACCCGGACCACATGTGGGTGGTTACGGGACAGGCTCACGCTGAAGAGGTCTCGCACCAGCTCCCAGACTTACGGGACGATCGGTTAGTCAGGGAACCTTCACCTCGGGATTCTGCGGCAGCCATTGGGCTGGCCGCCGCGCTCATTCACCGCACTGACCCGGACGCGGTCATTGGCTCTTTTTCTGCAGACCACTCAATTACGAATGCGGAAGATTTCCGAACGGTCATCACGCAGGCTGTGGTGGCGGCGTCTGGTGGGGACATTGTCACGGTGGGGATTACGCCTACGTATGCGTCGACGGCGTACGGGTATATAGAGACCGGCGCGAACCTGGGGTTGCGGGCCGCACCCACGGCGAGGCGTGCGCTTAACTTTGTGGAGAAACCGGACGCGACCACGGCGCGGAAGTACACGTTTTCGGGGCGTTATCGGTGGAACGCGGGCATGTTCATTGCGCGCACTGACGCGATGTTGGAGTTGTTCGCACAGCACGCCCCTGATCTGTATGCGGGGTTGATGAAGATCGCCGAGGTGTGGGGCACCGACCGTCAAGATGCTGTCTTGGGTGAGGTGTGGCCGCAGCTGGAGAAGGTGGCGATCGACTATGTGATCGCGGAACCGGCTGCGCGTGCTGGGCGCGTTGTCGTTGTCCCTGGGGACTTCGGTTGGGATGACGTGGGCGACTTCGATGCGGTGGCCAAGCTTCGGCAGCCGGCGCCGGGGGAGCGGTGCGCGGTGAAGGTCATTGGTGATTCGCCGGTGATTTCGGAGGACTCGTCTGGAGTAGTGATCTCGACCGGCGACCGGCCCGTGGCACTTGTAGGGCTTGACGACGTAGTGGTCGTGGACACGGATGACGCGCTTCTTGTCACCAGCCGTAGCAGTGCGCAGAAGGTCAAGAACGTAGTTGCGCGGCTGGGCGACCGGGGGCTTACGCAGATTCTGTAGGTGTCTCGCGGGCACGTAGCCCGCGCCCACTTTCGTGTCATGCCGTGTCATGAACTGGCTCGGGTGGCGGTGAGCGACTACATTGTTGCCACACACGAATTGGGAATGAGGGCGCGTTGATTCAGACAGTTGTAAATGAGCTAGTGGATGAGCTCATTGAGTTTCGTCGTGATATCCACGCTCACCCCGAACTGTCGAACGCTGAACACCGCACAACTGAGAAGATCGCGCAACGCCTTAAAGACGCGGGCCTTGAGCCGGTGTTGTTCGAAGGCACAGGCTTGTACGTGGACGTGGGCGATGGTCCTATTGTGGGTGGTCTGCGCGCCGACACTGACGCACTTCCGCTGGACGATCTGACCCGGACTGAGTTCGCTTCAACCGTGCCGGGCGTGAGCCACTCGTGCGGTCACGACGTTCACCTCACAGCGGCGATGGGGGCAGCGCTCGCTCTGTCACGGATCCACGAAACCAAAGGTGGTTTAGGTGGAACGATCCGCTGTATTTTCCAGCCTGCTGAAGAAGTAACACCCGGTGGCGCTTTGCAAATCATTCAGCAGGGCGCGCTGACGGGCGTCCCGATGTGCTACGCCTTGCACTGTGATCCAAACGTAGACGTGGGCAAGGTGGGTTCACGAATCGGCCCCATCACGGCAGCCGGAGACACAGTGATTCTGCGACTGCGCGGTCACGGCGGTCACACGTCACGCCCACACCTGACAGAAGACTTGGTGTATGCGCTTGGTCGTTTGGCGGTGGATTTGCCGTCGACGCTTTCGCGCCTCATCGATCCACGTCACGCGTTTTCCTTGGTGTGGGGCGCGATCGAAGCTGGCCACGCCCCAAACGTAGTCCCCAACGAAGGTTTGCTCATGGGGACACTGCGGTGCCTGGACGTTGGCGGATGGAACAAGGTCGCGCAGGTGCTACCTGACTTGGTTGACCGGATTGCCGGCCCGTACGGCGTGGAAGTGGATTTGGAACACCGCCGAGGTGTCCCACCCGTGGTCAACACCGAAGAAGAAGTGACGTTGGCTGAGCACGCGATCAGGCAGGAGCTGGGGCCGGATTCCGTGGAGCTGACCCCACAGTCGATGGGTGGGGAAGACTTCGCGTGGTACCTCACCCGGGTACCCGGTGCGCTCATTCGTTTGGGTACGCGCACTCCTGGCGGGCACACGTATGACATTCACCAGGGCGACTTCCTGGTTGATGAACGCGCTGTGGGTATTGCGACGCGTGTGAACTGCGCGGTGGCGCTGGAGGCTTTGAACCGCGCGTGATCCGTTAGGCTGGAAGGGTGGATACTAACCTTTTTCCTACACCTGTTGGCGTTGATGACCGCGACCCTATCCTGGAGCTTCCAAAGGTTTCGTTGCACGACCACCTCGACGGTGGACTGCGTGCTTCAACCCTGATTGAACTGGCTGATGAGGCTGGTTTTGAGCTCCCTTCAGGTGATCCCAGTGATATTCGTGCGCGCATTCTGGGTGCGTCAAACTCTGGGAGCCTGGAGCGTTATCTGGAGTCGTTTGCGTGGACGGTTTCAGTGATGCAGACGGCTGACGCATTGACTCGTGTTGCACGCGAATGGGTGCTTGACCAGGCTGCTGACGGCGTGTTCTACGCAGAGGCCCGGTGGGCTCCGGAACAGCACGTGCAGGGTGACCTGGACATGGATGCGGCTGTCGAAGCTGTGCAAGCAGGGCTGAATGAAGGAACCGCACTTGTTGCTGAGGCCGGCAAGTTCATTCGCGTGGGGCAGATCCTCACGGCTATGCGACACGCGAAGAACTCGGTCGCAGTGGCTGAGCTGGCGTTGCGTCACCGTGACAACGGAGTTGTGGGCTTTGACCTCGCCGGGGCGGAAGCCGGCAACCCGCCAAGTGCGCACCTGACTGCGTGCGAAGCTCTGCACGCGGCGTGCTTCCCCATGACGATCCACGCGGGTGAAGGCGCAGGTGTCGACTCAATTTTTGAAGCAGTCCAGGTGTGCCACACCCAGCGGATCGGTCACGGTGTGCGCATCGTGGAAGATATGGACATCATTGACGGGCAAGGATCCTTGGGAGACCTGTCCTCGTGGATCCTGGACCGGCAGATTCCGCTGGAACTGTCACCCACCTCGAACATCCACACGGGTGCAGCGGACTCGATCGAAACCCACCCCATCACGGGACTGAAAGACCTGGGCTTTGCCGTGACGGTGAACCCGGATAACCGGCTCATGTCGGGTACGTCCGTGTCTAAGGAAATGCGTTTGCTCGTAGACCGCGCGGGCTGGGACCAGGCCGACCTCGAATGGGTCACGGTCAACGCCCTGAACGTGGCGTTCCTGCCACTGGACGTACGCGAACGTCTGCTCGACGAACTTGTGATCCCAGGGTTCGCCAGGATCGAGCTGTGACACAAACCAACTCGGTACCACCTCGGCCAACAACCTTGTGGATTGCCATAGGGGCACTGTGCATGGAGGCGCTTGCCCTGGTGGGCGCCGGCGTGTGGTCGATTGTGCTGGCGGTTTCTGCCAAGGAAGAGGCCACGTCGCTGGTGGCGCTGGGGGCAATGTTCGTGGTGTTCGGCGCGTTGATGGTGGGCGTGATGTTCGGGGTTTCCCGAGGTGTCCGCTGGGCTCGTCCTGCAAGTGTGGCGTGGCAGGTTCTGCAGTTGATCTCGGGGTTCGCGATTGTGGGGCAGGACCCGCGGATCGGCGGGCCAGCGATTGTTTTAGCGGCCGCGACGCTGGTGGGACTGTTCGCGCCACCCACTTTGACCTGGTATGAAGCTCGGTTGCTTGAACACGAAGCGCGCGAGGAAGAACGACTGAAGGGCGTTCAGCAAAAGGCGCTAAAGAAGAAACGGTGAGAGCGACCTCGGCCCGATTCCGCTAAGCGTGCGGTCCCACGGCCGAGGTGACTCGCGGGTGCCAACGATGCACGACCTCGGCACCCGCGAGACTGCGGAGCGTTACGCGACGCCTCCTGTCCATCCGAGGGTGGTGAGCCCTAACATGAGTGCGGCGCTCAGAGCTAGGAAGATCCCAACCTTGGGTGCGACCCAGCGGACCCACGTGAGGTACGGAACTCCTGCGGTTACGCAGGACCCCACGAGCCACGCGAGAACCGGTGACAGAAGGTTGGTGAATCCGTCGCCCAGCTGGAACGCCTGGAGTGCGATTTGGTGGTGCATGCCCAGTGCGGTTGCGATTGGGGCCACCAGCGGGATCAAGATCGCTGCTTTGGCCGCCGTGGACGGGATGATGAAATTGATGACCGCGAATAGGAGCACCATGAGCACGGCCGACCAGCCCAGCCCCACACCGTGAAGCGGACGCGTGATGGTGTACACGATTGTGTCGAGCACGTGGGCTTCTTGCAGGATGATCGAAATTGCGCCAGCCATCCCAATGATGACGGATACGAAAGCCATGCTTTGGAGACCGCGGACGATCGATTCGGCAAGTTGGTTCCACTTGAAACCGGCGACTTTTCCGATCACGATCGCCGACACGAGGTTGACCGCGAACATCGCATCGATGGTTCGTTTGGAGTCGATAAAGAGCGAATACGCGACGATCACGCCGAACTGAAAAAGGAACAGTGCGATGACCATGACTGATCGTGCGCGGAGTTTTTCAGCGGCGACGGTGCTGTCGTCGGTGTGATCGTAAGGGCGCCAACCGTGCTTCCACATGGGGGAGCGGGTGGGGTCTTGCTGGATCTTGCGAACGTAGAGGAGAACGAAGGCCAGCCCAACTAGCATGAAACCGTTCATGATAAGCAGGCGCACACCAAAGCCGGAGTAGGGTGGCAGGCCGATCATCATCTGCGTAATGGCCATGTGCTTTGGCCCGGTGCCAAACCCGATGAGCGCTGCGAACGTTGTGACGCTGACCGCGACGATGCCGTCGAGCCCCAGCTTCCGGGCAAACAAGACGCCGATGGGTACGATTGCGATCAACGCGTCGCTACCGGAGAATCCGCCCAGATAGACCATGAGGCAGAACAGTCCTGAAATCAGCAGGGGTGTGCTCTTGTCTTGGAGCCGGTAAACCGTTGCATTGAGCAGATTTTCGAACGCCTTGGACTCCAGGACCACGTGGACGTTGGCTCCCACCATGAGTACGGCGAAGGCGATGGGGGCCATTTTTACGGCACCACTCAGCAGGAGCATGAGCGCGTCGATTGGGTTGACCGGTGTTTGGTCGCTGAGGAAGGAGAACGAGTTGGGGTCGATGGTTCCGTCGGGACCCTTTTCGAACTGCCCGGCTGGGATGAGGTAACCGGCCACAACGACCACGCCCAAGATGATGAGCATGAGCCACAAGAGGTGGGGCATCTGGAACCGTTTAGCTGGTGTGTTTGCCGGGTCTGAGTGGTTGTCCCGGGTTTCCGTTGCGGGAGTGCGTAGGTTTTTAGGCGGGTCGATTGTTGCGGTTGAGCTGATGTCAGATTCGTTCAGCTGAGTGCTTTTGGGCATAGTGAAGCTCCTGTATGCGGGTTGGATAGGGATGAATCACCGCGGTGCATCGCTTCTCGTTGCGGCTGTACTCAGCCTGAATCTGAATGTGTCTGAGGTGGCAGGCTAGGCGTGCGGGTTATGAAGGCACGGCCCGTTTGGGCAGGGAAACCCCTTGGGGTGCTGGCCCAGTGCTCACCTGGTGTGAAGGGTTACTTAACTATTGGCGAGCTGGGGCCCTGTGTGCCTGCCGAAGCCGACGGAATTCGACAGCACCGCGCACATACACGGGCCGGCCCTGTCCAGTGGCTTGCGGGCAGCCACCACGTCGAGTTGAGGGAACTGGGGATCGTGTGTCTCTGCCACGAAGGTTCGCGGGAAAGCGAGGGCGTGTACGGTCACAAGTCCTCACTCCTTCCGATCCCTGCGTTTCGTGCTCAAAAGTTCCAGTAGTGTGCACTCTACCGCCCAAGGCGGGCGAACATGCAAACTACGTCAAACTATGACAGTGGTTCGTAGGTGGTTACGACTGAACCGACTCACAGGCTTGGAAGAAGAAGTCACCTTCGGTCTCGCCATCGGTTTCGCGCATGAGCACGGCACTCTGCTGAATCGCCCACCACAGTTCAGGTGCCGAAATCCACGTCTTGCGCAGGTCCTCGCGCGTATCCGGGTCGTTCGCCAGCTTCTCAGCCGCCGCGCCAATCCGGTTTGCGCCTTCCGGGTCCGAACACTCCTTTTTCAATTCCTTATTCTTCGGAATCAGGCCAGGAATCTCGTCCGTATTCGTGGTCTTCACATCAAACGCGCTGTCACCCAGCTGTTCAGCTTCGAACGTGCCACGAATCCGGTAGAACCCAGGCGAGTTTTCGGAAATAGCTTTTTTATCGACCGTGACACTTACGGAGTCAGGGGTGTCGGGAGTGAGCGTCACACGGTCACTGTCACCCACCTCGGCGCCGGTGTGTACAACCACATCCACGTACACTGGCTTTTTGTCGCCAGCCGCCTTGGCGAGCGTGTCCCACAGGGGGTCGTTATCCCGCGACCCGCCGGGGGAGGCGTCAACCACGGTGAGTTCGGGGGTGTCGGCAGGTGCGGAGATGGAAGGCACGGGGTCGGGGCTACCAGTTTCGTAGCTGTTGCCCGGGCGTTCGGTCTGGTTGACGGCGCACGCTGACAGGGTAGTGAGCGCGGTGGCTACCAACGCCGAGGTCGCAAGAGTTTTAGCTGGAATCACGGCTACTCCTTTAGAGAGTGGGAAGGGGCCGGACAGGGCCGGTTGAGCTGATTCGGTTATGTGAGGTTGCGCGGGAACGGGCCTATGTGGGGCTGAACCCTGTTGATAACGAGCGTAGCAATTCTGCCAGTTTTCGTTTTTGAGCCTGGCTTAAGTTGGACAGCAGGGCGTGTTCGTGTTCGAGGAGTTCGGCGAGTGCGGTGTCGACTTTGGTTCGGCCCGAGGTGGTGAGCCGGACGTGGACCCCGCGGCGGTCTTGCGGGTCGGGGTGGCGGCTGACGAGCCCTCGGGAAACGAGGCGGTCAATCCGGTTGGTCATGGTGCCCGAGGTGACCATCATTTCGTTGACCAGAGTCGACGGGCTGAGTTCATAGGGTTCTCCGGCGCGACGCAGGGCAGAGAGGACGTCGAAAGCCCACACTTCAAGTCCGTGGGCTGCGAATGTTTCTTTGCGTGCTAGGTCCAGTTGCCGAGCCAGGCGCGAGACACGAGACAGAACAGCCATGGGTGTGACGTCTAGGTCTGGCCGTTCGCGTTCCCACGCGCTGACAATGAGATCAACCTCATCCATAGTGCAAGTCTAAGACATTTTAGGTTGGCATTAAGAATCTTTGTCATCAAGATATTTTGTGTGTGGTTTGGGTTTGGTTCGTTCGCGGTCAGTGCGTGAACGTGGTCTGGCCCGTGCGCCGCATCACATTTGCCCGCAAATTTTCGTCCAGCACCTGACATGAGCGCTAAAACGACTAGAGTGAGGAATTGGGCGTAGAACCAGCTTCTTTCTCGCTGGGTGGACGCGGTTCGCACAGTCGTGTGGGCAGGGCCCGCGGCGAGGACTAGGCTGGGATATGCGTAGGAGAACAACTTCCGCAAGGAAGTGGCCCAAATCTACAACTTAAGGAAATAGACGTGGATCTTTTCGAGTATCAGGCCCGCGACCTTTTCGAAAAGCACGGAGTGCCCGTGCTCAAGGCCAAGGTCGCATCAACCCCGGAAGAAGCACAGAAGGCAGCTGAAGAATTAGGCGGCGGTACGGTCGTCGTAAAGGCTCAGGTGAAGATCGGTGGTCGCGGTAAGGCCGGCGGTGTGAAGCTTGCTCACAACCCTGCTGAAGCCAAAGAGCGCGCAGAAGAAATCCTGGGGCTCGACATCAAAGGCCACATCACTCACAAGGTTATGATCGCCGAAGGTGCCGACATCGCTGAAGAATACTACTTCTCCGTGCTGTTGGACCGCGCGAACCGTACCTTCCTCGCAATGTGCTCGAAGGAAGGCGGAATGGACATTGAGACCCTCGCGGCTGAACGTCCTGAAGCCCTGGCTAAGGTTCCAGTAGACGCGATCGAAGGTATCGACGAAGCTAAAGCTAAGCAGATCGCTGAAGAAGCAGGCTTCGACGCAGAAACCGCTGGTCTGGTTGCACCTGTGCTGCAGCAGCTGTGGACCGTGTTCAAGGAAGAAGACGCAACGCTGGTCGAGGTTAACCCACTGGTTAAGACCGGGGACAACACGATCCTGGCGCTGGACGGAAAGGTGTCGCTGGACGACAACGCGTCATTCCGTCACGAAGAGCACGAAGAACTTCGCGACATCCAGGCTGAGGACCCACTGGAACTCAAGGCGAAGAAGCTCGACCTTAACTACGTCAAGCTCGACGGTGAGGTCGGTGTCATTGGTAACGGTGCTGGACTGGTGATGTCCACGCTGGACGTTGTTGCTTACGCCGGTGAAAAGCACGGTGGCGTGAAGCCAGCGAACTTCCTGGACATCGGTGGTGGAGCTTCCGCCGAGGTTATGGCCAACGGTCTGGACGTCATCCTCGGTGACGACCAGGTCAAGAGTGTGTTCGTGAACGTGTTCGGTGGAATTACCGCATGTGACCAGGTTGCTAACGGTGTCGTCAAGGCCCTGGAAATCCTGGGCGACAACGCCACCAAGCCACTGGTTGTGCGCCTGGACGGAAACGCTGTTGAAGAAGGCCGCGAAATCCTGGCAAACGCCAACCACCCACTCGTCACCACTGTCGACTCCATGGACGGTGGAGCCGACAAGGCCGCTGAACTGGCTGCTAAGTAACCCGGAAAGGACTTACACTCATGTCGATTTTCCTCAACAGTGAATCAAAGGTCATTGTCCAGGGTATTACCGGTGGTGAAGGAACCAAGCACACCGCACGTATGCTGGCAGCCGGCACCCAGATTCTGGGTGGTGTGAACGCTCGCAAGGCTGGCACCACGGTGTCCCACAAGGACAAAGACGGTAACGATGTAGAACTCCCAGTGTTCGCTTCCGTTGAAGAAGCAATGAAGGAAACTGGTGCAGACGTTTCGGTTGCGTTCGTGCCACCAGCGTTCTCCAAGGACGCAGCATTTGAAGCGATCGACGCTGGAATTGGCCTGCTGGTGATCATCACGGAAGGTATCCCAGTTCAGGACGCCGCTGAAATCTGGGCGCACGCAAGCGCAAAGGGCAACAAGACCCGCATCATTGGTCCTAACTGCCCAGGAATCATCTCACCTGAACAGTCACTGGCTGGAATTATCCCCGCGAACATCACCAAGCGCGGAAAGATCGGTCTTGTGTCCAAGTCGGGTACGCTGACCTACCAGCTCATGTACGAACTGCGTGACATCGGATTCTCGACCTGTATTGGTATCGGTGGTGACCCAGTTATTGGTACCACCCACATCGACGCAATCGCTGCGTTCCAGGAAGACCCTGAAACTGAAGCAATCGTGATGATTGGTGAAATCGGTGGTGACGCTGAAGAGCGTGCAGCCGACTACATCAAGGAGAACGTGACCAAGCCAGTCGTTGGTTACGTCGCAGGTTTCACCGCTCCAGAAGGTAAGACCATGGGTCACGCTGGTGCGATCGTCTCCGGTTCCTCAGGAACTGCTGAAGCAAAGAAGAAGGCTCTTGAAGCTGCAGGCGTGAAGGTGGGTAAGACCCCATCCGAAACCGCTGCACTCATGCGCGAACTTCTGGGCGCTTAAGTTGTTCTGACCGGCCTGTATGTGGGCCGTGAAAAGCGCGCCACCCCGTTGCGGGTGGCGCGCTTTTATTGTGCTTGTGTGGAGAGGGCGCGGTTCTATTTTCGAGGTGCTTTGACGCACAAAACTGGGGTAGTGGCCCGCGAAATGATGTTTTGTGCAATTGAGCCAAGGAGCAGTTTGCCCACGCGTGATCGCCGAGGTGTCCCAATGACGATCATGCGCACGTCGGGGAGGTCTTCTTCGAGTGCAAGTATCTCTTCTACTGCGTCGTTGCCACGGAGGTACTGGCGAACTTCGTGGGGTACACCTGTGGTGTCTAGGTGTTCGCGAAGGTTTTCGAGCTGTTGGGGAGTAGCGACCAAGGGGTCATCGACAGCCTCACCGACGCCGGCGTTGACGACGAAGAGGCTGTCGCCGGTGTCCTTCGCAATGCGTACCGCCGTGTCGACGGCAGACTTGCCTTGTGGCTTGGGTACGTAGCCCACAATGATCGTCACGGCGTTTCTCCTTTCGGCTCTATTAGCTTAGCGTGTTCGCTCATCGTCGCTGGGGGTCGAACGCTGCCGTGCTAGCCTCAACGTAACTGGCGTAGAGTTGGGCGGGAGATGAGCGAGTCTCACGACCACGTTGATGCGATTGTCGCAAACGCTGGAACGCAGTCAAACAGCTCGCTTGACCTCAAAGTGAACTACTTTGGCGCAATCGACACGATCAAGGCACTCCAACCTCTCCTCACCCAGTCGGAGGATCCACGGGTGGCCATTACCGCCTCGGCGGCATCACTGCAGCCCACCGACTACTCACTGGTGGAACTCCTCCTTGCCGGCGACCGCGAAAAGGCGGTAGCACCCGGCGTGGTTGAGACTCCGATGACGAAAGAGCTGTTGGCGTCGGAAGAAGGCCGGAAACTAGCGCTGGGCACCATGCCAGCGCCACTGAACGGGCCGGTGAAGCCAGATGGGGTTGCGCATGTGCTGGCGTTTGTGGTTTCGGCCGAGAACCGTTCCATGACCGGGCAGGTCTTGTACGTGGACGGTGGCTTTTAGATAGTGGAAAAGCAAAAGCCTCGCTAGCTGAGCTTGTCCAGTTTAGCGAGGCTTTTGAGGAATAATCCTGATCCGTACACCCCCCGGGACTCGAACCCGGAACCCACTGATTAAGAGTCAGTTGCTCTACCAATTGAGCTAGAGGTGCGCAACGAAAAACTACTTTACATGGTCGAACCCCAGATGGGAAATCGGAGAAAGCGGATTTTCGTCATTTGTGTGAGAAGTCACATTCGAGGGGTTTGGTTAGCGTGATGGCCGTGCAGGTTGCGGGTGTAAACACGCCTTGCCGGTGATTGGCCCTACAGGTAAAGCCCTGTCGAGCTGTCGTCTGGTTGATCGGCAATGCCGTGGACGTCCCTCTCACGAAGGAGAGTGAACGTACGCGCATCCAATTCCACCTCGGCCTGTTCTTCAGGGTCAAACAAAACAGAGTCACCCAGCGAGACCTGCCGCACCAACGGGCCGGTAGCAACTACCGTGCCCCACGCCAGCCGGCGCCCAACCCGGGCGGTAGCCGGAATGACAATCCCAGCCGATGACTTGCGTTCGCCTGATTCTTTATCTGGTTCAACGAGGAGACGGTCGTGCAACATGCGCACGGGGACTGACTCCAGGTTCGAACTGCGTGCCTGAGTGTCAGCCACGGCGTTACTTTTTGCGGGTAGCCAGGAAGGTGATCAGAGCGGCCGTGCCCAGGACGATGCCGCCAGCCAGTGCAAGGCGGTCGACTTTGGGGGAGCCGTCGCGGTTGATGACAATTCCTTTAGCTGAGTCAGTTGCGCGTGCGGCCAGGGCCTTGGGGTGAACCCGGCCAACAAGCTCGTCGATGTTGGCCGCGAGTCGCTGTTCACGCAGGCGGATCGATTCAATCAGTTGGTCTTTGTTTGCGTTATCTACAGTGACGTTAGACGTGTAAACGTTGCTCATGGTTTGAAGTTTACCTGGTGCGACCGACTATCGTGGAATGTGTTCTTCACAATATCTAAAAGGGGAGATGTACCATGCCACGTTTGGAAATCGGCGACGTTGCGCCTGAGTTCGAACTGCTCAATGCGCAGGGGGAGACGGTGAAGCTTTCGGACTTCGCTGGGTCGAAAGTGATCGTGTACTTCTACCCCAAAGCCATGACACCCGGCTGCACCACGCAGGCGTGCGACTTCCGCGACAACCTTGAAGCTCTTAAAGGCGCCGGGTACCAGGTGGTGGGGATTTCTCCTGACAAGCCCGAGTCGTTGCAGAAGTTCACTGACAAGGAAGGGCTGAACTTCACGTTGCTCAGCGACCCCGACAAGAAGGTGCTTGAAGAGTGGGGCGCGTTTGGCGAGAAGAAGAACTACGGCAAGGTTGTGCAGGGTGTTATCAGGTCCACGGTTGTGGTTGATGAGGCCGGCAAGGTCGAGCTGGCCAAGTACAACGTGAAGGCCACCGGGCACGTGGCGCGGATCCTGAAGGATGTTGGCCTGGCGTCGTAGGACGTAGATCGTAAGCCGTAACGGGCGCTGGCTGCGGCTTGGTGTTGCTGGGCGCGGGTGATTTTTGCTCGCGCTGGGTTTGCACTATGCTGGATAGGCGCGCGCGAGTGGCGGAATTGGTAGACGCGCTGGATTTAGGTTCCAGTGTCTTTTGACGTGAGGGTTCAAGTCCCTCCTCGCGTACTTTTGTGAAGTCTCGGGACATCGTTCACTCGATGTCCCGAGACTTTTTGTGTTTTGGGGTGTTGGTGTGTCGGGTCATCGTTCCCTTTTGTGCTGCAACCCAGTTACCCACCACAGGCGAGCTGCGTTTCGATTGTTGTGGTGGGTAACTGGCTGATTTTGGGCCGAAAACGTGAACAAAACGAACAAAATAGGCGTTTCCTCACCACCCTTGTTCGAGCGTTGTTGGGTAATCGGTTTCTAGAGTGGGCTCTCGACCGCTTTGTCTGAACAGCTCGTCGAAGTACGTAGAAATTAACGTCTAGAGACAGGGCTATGCGGTCAGGATCAATGCCAAGTGATGAGGTTGCGGGCCACCACAGCATCAAATTCAATGTTTAATTGACTATTCGAGTATTCCACTCAAAGGCCTCGTTACTAATTTAACTTTTGATTGGTTTAGTTGGGTGATCGTGTTAGTTAATTGAGAGTTTAATAAGGGAGTTATTGAACATTTGACGAGAGTGTGGGTTGTTCAGCAGTTTTTTGAAATTCATCGAAAAAAGTCATTAAAAGCTGAAAGTTGGGTGTATGCTTGTGGCGTGCGATTCACTAAGCGATAAATTTCTGCGCAGTGGACGCTGGGAGTGGATCGCCAGAAAAGGCTGAGGTTGAGGCCTCATTTACAACTCATGTAAAGGATCTATCTTCATGACTACGTTTTCGCGAACCGCACGGGCGGTTACAGTTGCGGCCGTTGTGGGCCTATCGATGGGTGTGTCTGCTCCGGCTGTCCTCGCCCAGCCTGTTGCACCTGCCCCAACCCAGGTTGCAAAAGCAAACATTGACTTCAGCAAGAAGGGATCGCTGACTCTCTTCAAGAAGAAGGGCGATGAATCCAACACTGAAGCAACCGGTAAGGAAATGCAGAATGTGCCGGGTGAGGCACTTCCAGGCGTTACATACAAAATCACTAAGCTGAACTTCAATCTCCAGACCGGTGACTGGACTAAGTTCCCGAAGACCGCAGCTGACGTCAAGGACACCGATAAGACCACCACGACCTATGAAAAGACAACATCAGGTCAGGGTGAAGCCAAGTTCTCGGACCTGCCACTGGGCATTTACCTGGTGGAAGAAACAAAGACCCCTGATGGGATTGTTTCCGGTGCTCCTTTCATCGTCTCTATCCCTATGGTGAACGAAGCTTCGGACGCGTGGAACTACGACGTCATCGCGTACCCCAAGAACTCGGAAACCAAGACCGAGAAGACCGTTAAGGATGCTGACAAGAACATCCAGGACGCCTACACCTACACCATCACCGCAGACGCTCCTAAGTGGGGCGAAGGAAAAAAGCTGACCGCCTTCCGCTTCGAGGACCAGCTGGACAAGCGCCTCGACTTCCAGAAGGTGACCGAGGTCAAGACCGGTAACACTGTTCTTCAGGCCGGTGACTACGAGGTCAACAAGCCTGCTGAAAACGGCAACAAGCTTGTGGTCAAGCTGACCGATGCCGGTCTAGCGAAGGTCAAGTCTGGCGACAAGCTCTCGCTGACCTTCGAAACGAAGCGCAAGGAAGTCGGCGACACCACGGAACTGAAGAACCAGGCTGACGTCATCTTCAACAACCCGAACACCGGCAACGAAGTCAAAAACAAGACCAATGAAGTTGTCACCTACCACGGCAAGCTCAAGGTCGTGAAGAAGGACGGCAAGGAAGCTAACAAGGTCCTTGAAGGCGCTGAATTCGAGCTCTACCAGTGCACCTCGGCCTCTGACCTCGGCGCAAAGGTGACCGTAAAGAACGTTTCCAAGTGGACCACCGGTGCTGACGGAACCTTCAGCATTGACGGTCTGCACGTCACGGACTTCGAAGATAACAAGGAAGCACCGGCGACCAAGAAGTTCTGCCTGAAGGAAACCAAAGCTCCAGCAGGTTACGAACTTCCGAAGGAAAACGTCACGGTGATCGACTTCACCCGTGAAAACATCGCAAAGACTGGTGAATACGAAGGGGACGACAAAGTCACCCTCGTATCCCAGATCGACAACATCAAGCGAGACACCCCGAACCTGCCAATGACCGGTGGAGCCGGTGTCGGAATCTTGGGTGCAATCGGTGCCCTGATCGCCGGTGCCGGTGTGTGGTTCGCACGCCGCAACGCAAAGAAAGCGCAGGCCGAGTAACACCTCGGGCACATCAGGGGCCAACACGGCACTCTGACGCACGGGATAGTACGTGCGGTAATGCACGTACTATCCCGTCCACTCCACTTTTCATGACATCTTTAGGGACCTTTCCGTGGGCAAGCACTCAGCGTCAACTCTGAAGCGAGTTGCACCAAAACGGCAGACTGCCAAAGCAAAGAAGAACCTTTTGCTCATGCCTGCCATCGTGGTGATTCTGGGGCTACTGGTGATGATGTACCCAGTAGTATCCACGGCATGGAACAACTACGGAACTTCGAAAGCTGCGCAAGAATACGCAAAGCTCGAAAAGTCCGTGCCTCAAGAAGTCAAAGACAAAAAGTGGGAAGACGCGCACAACTACAATGAGCGCCGCACCACTGGACCAATTCTGGACCCATGGCTCAACCGCATTCACCCCGACAACCCCGAGTACGGCTATTACTTGGACCAGTTGAACAAAAACGAGGCAATGGCGCGGTTCATCTTTCCGGCCATCGACGCAGATTTGCCCGTGTACCACGGGACCGCAGACGATACGTTGCAGCGCGGTCTGGGACACCTTTATGGATCGGACCTGCCGGTTGGGGGAAGCGGAACTCATTCAGTCATTACCGGACACACTGGATTGTCGAACGCCACCATGTTCGACAACCTCGTCAAAGCGCAGAAAGGTGATGTCTTTTATGTGCAAGTGTCCGGTCACAAATTGAAGTACGAAGTCGACCAGATCAAGGTGGTTCGTCCAGACGAAACGGATGATCTACGTGCTGTCGAAGGACAGGACTACATCACGTTGATCACCTGCACGCCGTACGGGATCAACTCGCACCGACTGTTGGTCCGAGGCCACCAAGTGCCCATGGACGAATCTGAAGACACTGTCTTCGATCAGAACCATGCGTCGAACTGGCAATGGTGGATGTACGCACTGGTAGCGGTTGCCATTACGATCGCGATCGCTTTTTCATGGTGGCTGTGGCGTCAGCGGAATGCCACGCGCCGCAACGACAACAAAACGGGAACAGCTTCGACGGCCGAAGCAGGCACCACTGCTGACGAGGAACCAAGCAGTGAGCCGAACGAAGGCGAAACACCGTCTTCACAAACGGGTAGATAGTTTTAGTAGGTAAGCAACGATGAAGAAAAATGCAGTGTCATTGCGGAAACTGACCGCGCTGCTTCTTGTCGCGTGCTCTATGGTTTTTGCCTTCAGCACGGCAGGTGCCAGTGCTGCTTTTGGTGCAAAAGTCGTGGGAAGTCCAGAAACTGCAAACGGCGACGGAACCAACATCATAAAAATCACGCTCAGTCCTGGAAACCCAAACGATGATCACACGCCACCGCGTGGTTCAGTAGCTGGTGTGACCATTCACCTGGACCGCCTCCGAGGTGTGTCAGCGTCTGATGAAAACGACCGCAGCCGTATTGAAGGTGCCTCTATTGGCGAGATTTCGTCGTGGCCCAAAGACCGGTCCTTCAGCAAAACCACTGATCAAAACGGGACAGTGAAGTTCGCCGGGTTGCCCAAGGGTATCTACCTGGTCACGTCATCTGTTCCCAATGACTCCTACCGGGCTATTAACTCATTCCTCGTTTCCGTACCTTTCTACGGAAGTTCAAAGGGAACCAGCCCGGTTGAAGGTGTCATCGTCGCCAAAACACACACACCCGCGGAAACTCCGCCACCGCCTCGGGAAAATGAGACCCCACCACCGGGGCCAACCCCGCAGTCACCGGAAACGGACACACCGGAACCTCCAGGAAAGCCGGGGGATGAGCCCCGGGGGAGCGACCAACCACTGCCCGTCACAGGTGCCCAGGTGGCAGTGCTTGTGCTGGTAGCCGCGGGTCTCATTGGTTCCGGATTCATCATCATCCTTGTGAGTAAAAGAAAGTCTGAAGGTGGGAAGAAATGATGCACGCACTTCCATTCCGCCTGTCGAAGAAACAGCACGTGGTTATACGCCTGCTGGCTGTGTTCGCCGTGCTGGCAGCACTCATCGCCAACGCGCTCGCAGTAATTCCAGGTGCCACTCCGGCGCAGGCGCAGACTCAGGCGATTCCTGTTAGCCCAGCGAAACAGGACTTTTCGAACACTGCTACACAGAACACCTACAAATTCACCGTCGACGCTGACGCAACAATGAACAGCCTCGACTTCAACGTCACCGGCAACTACTACTTGCTTGAGTACGACCTCATGGTGAACGGAAAGAGCCTGAAGAACGAGACTTTTGCTTCGTCTCAAAAGCTGCCGTATTCCAAGACGGTCAGCGGCCTGAACACCACCCTGAAAAAGGGTGACAAGATCGACCTGTACTTGAGTTTCAACTATCCCAAGGAAAAGGGCACGGTCTCAATAACCCCGAAGGGCACCGTGGGCGGCACCACTCCGACTCCGACTCAACCAACACCCACGCCGACGCCGACTCCAACCCCTACTCCGGATCCGTCGGACAAAACCGTGACGCCGGCAGCGCCCACAGCGGTAGATCCTGCCACTGCTCCTCAATGTGTCGAAAAGGGCTACATCAACATTCCTGGCACACAGGGTGTTGACTACTACATTGGGGGTCAGAAGGAATCTGCCGGGCAGCATTTCTTCGAGGGGACAAAGCCCGCCACCGTCAAGGTCACGGCCAAGGCACAGTCTGGCTACCAGATTGCTTCTGGAGCTACGACTGAGTGGTCGTTCAACATGAGTGGCCAGGTGAAAAGTTGCTCGGGTGATCCCACCCCACCGCCAGACGGTCGCACATTCAAAGCCACTGGACATGGATTCTCACTGCAGGGTGACCCGGTTGCCCCAAACAGGCCCGACACGTTTACAGCAAGAGTCGGTGAGGACGCGAAGCTGAACTACATCACGGTGCGCATTAAAACCGACGCTACGTTCCTCGACCCGCAGCATTATCAGCTGACGGTCGACAAGATCGAAGACGGCGTGACGCTGCAGAAGCGCAACGTCAATATCGGCGACGGCTACATCACGATGGATGTCGTGCCAGTGAAGGACGGTAAGCAGGTCGACTCGGCATTTCTGCCCAAAGACGCAGTGTTCACGTTCACCAACAACCTCGCTCAGAACAAGAAGCTGGAAGTTGAGCTCGACGCTTACGGGACGGAGTCTTCAGATCCCACTGACCCAGGTATCATTTCACCGCCTGACGGAGCGAAATGGGTTCACGGGCGCGTTGCAAACCCTCAAATTCCTATGAGCTGTGGCCTGCGCATCGCGGTTGTCGCTGACCTGTCGACGTCGTTGAGCTACGCGGACAATGCGAACGGTTTCGATGAGTCGAAGAAAGCTACAAACGCCTTTATCGACGCGCTCGCTGGCACTTCCGCTGAACTCGGTCTTTACAACTTTGCGAGCTCCGCACCGGCGAATGCCCCTGGCTCCACGCACGGCAATAACCCGCCGTACATTTCCATGCTGACGCAAGACGGGGTCACACAAGCTAAACGCGTGGTGTCGAACTGGAACTATAACGCGAACAATAGTGCGACGAACTGGCAAGCTGGTTTGCAGCAGGTCAAAGCTGGAAACTATGACGTGGTTTATTTCATTACGGATGGTATGCCTACCATGTCGTCCACGATCAAGAGCAAAGGAATCGGTGGAGAGTTCGTTCAGGCAAGTGCACTTAACGATGCAATTGATGCAGCGAACGAGCTCAAAGCTTCTGGTACGCGCGTTGTTCCGCTCATGGTCGACCTGACACTTGGTGGTCGAACCAGCCAACGCCCTGTTGTGACGAATGATCTGGTGCTCAAAGACGCCAAGCGCATTGCCTGGACAGCAGATCCGGGTCAAGCTCCAGGTTTGTATTACAAAATTCGAAGTGATATCCCGAAGGCTATACACGCCAACTACATCGGCACCGACACTTTGGCGAATCTGAAAATGGCGTACGACGCGGCCGGCAGCCAGACCCTTCAGGTGTTTGAGCGCCTGCCTAATGGGAGGCAGGAGACGGTCACTCTCGATCAATCGAGGTGGACGTACGGTACACGTGACGTGAAGCTGATGGGCGAAGACATCTCCGGCGAAGGAGATACTGTTCGAGTCAAGAACTACAGCGGACTGGCCGCTCAGATGAAGTCGATCGCTCAGGACCTAACCAAGAAGTGCGGTGGCGAAGTGATCGTCAAGAAGCGCATCGTCGATGAGAACGGCAAGGTTTTGTCCGATGGTGAGCCAGGCTGGGAGTTCACCCTGTCGGCTAACGGCCAAAAGGCCATTGATCCTGGAAATGGTGAACTCGTCACCCAGTGGCGCAAAGCCACCTCATGGAGGGAAGGGGACAAGGGAACCGCACGCTGGGGAATCCAGAGTGAAACGGCGCAGGATCTTACGCTAACCGAAACACAGCAGGCAGGCTATACGCTGTTTAAACGTGATAGCAAGAATGCCGTCTGTCAGGAAACCCGCGATGGCAAAACCACGCCACTTGATGTTCAAAATGATGGCGAGTTCGGCTTTAAAGTGCGAATGAACGAGAAAGACAAGGTGCTGTCGCGCGTGTCCTGTGTGGTTGATAATTACAAAACACCTGAAACACCGCCTGGAAAACTGACCTTTAAGAAAGCTGAGTACCAGAACGGGAACATTGTCGAACTGTCGGGACTCGGTGGCGCGAGCTTTGAGATCTATCCGTCGAAGGACGGCAAGCCAGACTTCAGCGCAGGAAAACCGCTCTACACCATTAAGCCAGGTCAAGAATCAATTGAAGTGAAAACGACAGGTACGTTCTTCTTGGTCGAAACCAAAGCGCCTAATGGTCTGAATCTTTTGCCAAAGCCAGTTCCCTTTGAGATTGCGTTTGATAAGGACGCCAACGCATACAAAATCTCTACAGTGGGTAATAGCAACACGCAAATTAGAACATCAGGATCTGGCGATTCCATGTTGATGCTTGTCGCAGACACTGCGTCGGGAAAGCTTCCCAAGACGGGCGGTCACGGGGTGTTGGCCTGGGGTTTGGGCGGCCTGGTGTTGGTCTGCGGTGGTGCGCTTTGGATGCGCCGTTGCAGGTTGTGACCATGTTGTGACCATGCGTCCGGTTCGTAGCTGACCCGGTTACACGCTGTGGCCCGTTTCCCTAAACGGGGGCGGGTCTTTGCGTTTCCGGAAAGTTGCCGAGTGAGAGGTTTGGGCGGTTTGTCTCGTTTCTTTACAAAGCTCAGCTCACTTTCGTGTGGGGTGTAGAGTAACGGGCCGTTTTTGGGCCGAAAACGTGAACAAAACGAACAAAATAGGTGTTTACTCTACACTCTGCATCGAGGGTTGTAGAGTAAACCGGTCTATTCGTCAGAGCTGCCAGCTACACCAGCCTCGGCGTAAGTGTCATCCGCACCCTTGTTAGCGCTACGCAGGTACTTGCGCCACCAATAAATTACCAGCAACACGATGAGTGCCGCCGCAGCCAGAATCGCCCACATCCACCATTGCCATTGCATACCAGACCCGTCAAACACCGAATCGTCACTGGGCTCCATAGGTACTTGATGCCCTGTAACTAGCAAGCGGTGCGTGTTAATGCCGTATGGGGTACACGTGATCAACGTGACCAGGTCTTTGCCTTTTTCGCGCTTAATTGAACTAGTATCTGAAGGCTCCGTTACCGTGACGTCATCGACCAAGTACTTGAGTTTCTTTCCACCAACAGCAATGTAAAAGGCGTCCCCTTTCTGGACCTTGTCGAGGTTGTCCCACATGGTCGCGTCCTGCAACCCTGTGTGAGCTGACAAGGCAGCGTGTCGTCCTTCACCATTGCCCGTGCCACCGACAGGCAAGTCGGTGCCGTAAAGGTGGCCCACACCTCGCGTGAGAGCTTCCTCTGACGTGCCGTGATAGATGGGCAAGTCTGAGTCGATCGACGGAATCACAATACGCCCCATCGCGTCAGTTTGGTCCAGAACAGACAGGTACTGTTCGTAACGCTTATATTCAGGGGAGTCCTGATCGTCAGACGTGGTCCACGCATCACTGACGCTGATCTGACCCAGCTTCTTGTTATACGTTTGCGCTTCATCCCACGCCTCATTCAGGGCCTCTGGCGGTGCATCCTTCTCTAACTTGGAGTACTCAGCCGCCGCCCGGCTCTGCTGAAAATTGTTCCACTGCGTTGCCACAACCGGGTACAACAAAACACCCAGACCAACGACCACAAGCACAAGCGCAATGTAGCCATTAATATTCACACGCTTGCGCTTCGCGCCACCACGTTTACTGGAGTGTCGCCCCATCGTCCCTCATCTATGCAACGCGCCCTGACAACGCAGGGAATAACCACCTCGGCCGCAAAATCCACAGCGAAAGCCAACCCGGTCAATTCCTAAACTTTCAGCCTTACCAGTGTAGTGCACGAACGCCGGGCCTACAGTGCACGGTTGCCCCGCGCACGAAACCTAGGGCGCTCAGTCCTGGGACGACTTTCTACGCGCAAAGATGAACACTGCCAGCAGAAGTCCAATGACACCGGCTCCCAGCAACACCGCTAGCGACCACGGGAACGACCCGTCCTCGTCGCTGGCAGAGTCAGCCTTCTTGGCCTCTCCACTCTTAGAAGGCTCAGCGGACGCGCTTGTGTGGTTTTCATGCGACGGCTCGGGGCCCGCGATGACGTCCTGGCTCTCCTCGCCCGCGTCGTTGGGGTTGCGTGGCACCGGGTCAGAATAGTCCGGCGCTCGAGTCTGCTCATCACCCGAGCTACCTGGCGCCCAGTCCGCTCCCGCCTGACCAGGGACCGTACCATTACCTGTGTCCGGGTCTTGCGTACGGTCGTTGGCATCCGGGTCGCCGTCTTTATCCTCGCCGTCCTTGTTCTTGTCATCCGGCTTGTGCTGGCCGTCCTGGCCGTCCTGGTCGGCACTCTGGTCGCCACCCTGACCGTCCTGACCATCTGGACGCTCGCCTGGCTGACGCTCGTCTTCACCCGGCGGAATCTGCCCGGGCGGTTCATTGGCGGGTGGTTCTGTTACCGGTGGCTCGTCAATAGGCGGATTCGGCCGAGGTGGCTCCTGGTCATCGCTGTCGTCTCCAGGTGGCGTTCGGCCATCGTCTGGGGGAGTCGTGGGGCTCGGTGTTGGTGTGGGGGACGCTGGAGGCTCAGGTGTGGGTTCATTGATGAACTCCACCGACCCGTTTTCGACCTTCAGCTTCACAACCCGCGGGTCGACCTGTTCACCTCTATTCTGAGGCTTGCTGGTATCGACGTGGAAGACTCTGCCATCCTCGCCGATGATGAAGTCGTGCGTCTTCACCGACCCGTCCTTTGCGCGCTCGACCGCGCTGAACGTGCTTCCTTCAGTTGCGGGTTTGCCGTCCACATACACCTGGTACCACTCGCCGCGGTTCTTCATCGACGAAGGTTTGACGGGCTTTCTCGGCTCCTCAGTAGGCTCGTCTGAGGGTTCTTCTGCAGGTTTGTCTGAGGGCTTTTCCGAAGGCTCGTCTGAGGGTTCCTC
Organism: Brevibacterium sp. ACRRH; assembly: GCF_022346365.1. Taxonomy (NCBI): domain Bacteria; kingdom Bacillati; phylum Actinomycetota; class Actinomycetes; order Micrococcales; family Brevibacteriaceae; genus Brevibacterium; species Brevibacterium sp. ACRRH. The sequence goes on along the minus strand of NZ_JAKRMN010000003.1, from coordinate 29,536 downwards.
GGAGGGTTCGTCCGCTGGGTCGGGGGTGGGCTCAACGATAGGTACCGGCCCAGTTTCTGTCTCCGTTGTGGAGTCAGGTTTCTTTGTTGGTTCCGAGGTGGGTGTTGGTTCCGGCTCGGAAGTTGGCGCGTCTGTAGGTTCCGGGCTGGCCTCGGCGGTCGGCTCCGCAGTAGGCGTCGGCTCTGAGGTCGGCGTCGGCACCGCGGTAGGGGTGGGCTCAACGATAGGTACGGGCCCAGTTTCTGCCTCTGTAGTGGAGTCAGGTTTCTTCGTTGGTTCCGAGGTGGGTGTTGGTTCCGGCTCGGAAGTTGGCGCGTCTGTAGGTTCCGGGCTGGCCTCGGCGGTCGGCTCCGCAGTAGGCGTCGGCTCTGAGGTCGGCGTGTCCGTCGGTTCTGGCGTGGGCTCGGCATTCGTGACCGGCTCCGGCTCTGGAGCAGGGCTGGCCTCAGAACTAGAATCCGGGCTGGCCTCCGGCTCAGGCGTAGGGCTAGCCTCCGGCTCAGGAGCAGGGCTGGCTTCAGGGCTAGGCCCCGGGCTCGGTTCCGCATGCGTTTCCGAGGTGGTGTCAACGGGAGGTGGTGTTGCTGCAAGTGCGGGCGCACCACCGAGCATCACAGCGACGCACGCTGTGGCACATAGTGTTGTAATCCGCATGTTAAACATTTCCTGCCCGTGTGGTTCTTCCGGTCATTTATGCTACCTAATTCGACGTGGTCCGCGCCGTTTTATTTGGTGTATCCGCTGATTGTGTCTGGATTGCTACGCACAATGGCGAAGCTTTCGTCTTTGCCGACTGCTAATAGTTTCGCACTTGATTTGTACGCCACGTTGTTCGCGATGAGTGCTTGTGTGCCGTTCACTGTGGCGGGGGTGATGTTGCCACGCGGTTCGTTAAAGGCAACATCGTCTACAGTACCGTCTTGCACAAGTAGCCCGTCATCCATGGAGAACATGTATGGGCCGAACGTGGCCAGCTGGTATCCCTGTCCGCGCACCCAGTTCGCCTCGCCAACAGCATCGGTGCTTGTTGCCACTGTTGAGGCGATCTTCCCGGTATCCAACTGGTGAACGACCACTTGAATTCTGTGCCCACTGGAAACAGACGAACCGGCCTCACCCCACAACGTGACTACTTTTCCGTGCCCCGCGCTCACCCAGCGAATGACGTGGAGGTTCTCATCTGGTTTTTCGAGCTCAACCTTCTTCACCTCGCCATTTTCCACGTTCGTCACCGAAAGCGGTCCGGCAAATCTCGCGGATATAAGCGAATCACCGTCGAGCGCCATTGGGGTGGATCCCGGGTCAGGCGTGGGAAGTTGTTTCAGTCCGTCCATGCCGAAAGTCGACAACTGGTTACCTGACTTAATCAGCACGTGCGTCCCGGCCGATGACATTCGCGCACCCTCCGGCAACTTGTATTCGCGTGTGTCCTTCTCACCATCGACCAGGGCGTGCGCGGTATCGCCAATACGCCAGACAAGCGCAGCCTTGGACTCAATGTGGGTGTCCACTGCGAACTCCAGCTGCCCGTCAGCGGTGGATTCGTACTTCGTCTCTCCGTTACTGGGGTCCAGAACTGTGAGCTTTTTCCCGTCGATGATCAGCACACCTCGGTCTGATGCGGTCACGGACGCCCCGGCCGGCACTTTGTGCTCCCAGGCTGCTTGCTGGCCAAAACCGGGCACGGGCTCTCGCTGGTCTTCCACCGAACGCAGTCCGGTGGGGTTTTGACCTCCCGCCGACTCGATGCTTTGTGGCGAACCATTGTCCGGCGACCCGATGAAATGTGGCGCAAAGTACGCCGCAACCACACCCACGAGCAGAACCGCCAACACGATCCCTGGGATTGTCAGCCCACGCTTTGATTTGCGTGGCGCTTTTGTGGGCCGTGGCACTGGTGCTGAGTTTGCCCCATTTGTTGCCCGAGGTGCCCCCTGGGTCTTACCTCCACCCGCGCCTGCCGTTGCGGCCGGTGCAGCCTGTGGCGCGGGCCCGGAGAATCTGTCCGGTCGGCCGGCAGGCGTACTGTCAGTCCAGTTGCCGCGCGGGGGAGGGGTGATTGGTTGGGTTGGTTCTGTTGGTTCCGCCGCCACAGTTGGTTGCGCTGGCGGTTGTTGTGGTTTGGGTGGGTGGGTTGGCTTATTGGACGCCCGAGGTGGTTCCCCGCTGGGTGCCAGTCGCCCTTCCGGTGTGAAGGTGAGGTCGCGTGAGGTGTCGCCGTCTTGTACTGAGATGTTGACCGGCTGTTGCTTGTGCCGCGCGTATCGTGCGAGTTCGCTCATCGCCGCGCCGAGGTCGGGGAAGCTCTGCTCGGTCCCATCGAGCGTGAGATGCGCCGTGCGGTCGGCGTCGACAGTCACCTCAACACGTGGCATAGAAATGGGACCTCGATTTCTTCAAGTGGGAAAGCGTTCTTAAAGCCTAGCTATCTTTTTGTTGTAAGCGTGTTGCTTTCGCCAAACTGTTACCGGGTTTAATTGAATCGTGACTCCGTGAACGTATTTGCAAATGGTGCGCGAGCGGGTCTAAGATTATCTCTGCTGTCTGTGCACGACGGTAATGGTGGCTATAGCTCAGCTGGTAGAGCACCGCGTTGTGGTCGCGGGGGTCGCGGGTTCAAGTCCCGTTAGCCACCCCACTCTCAGACCCTCAGGAACCGCTAGAAATCAAGGTTCCTGAGGGTCTTTTCACGTTCGTGGGCTGCTGTGCCCACACTTTGCCCACAAAAACTCGGGTTAATGCTCAAAAGCCTGTGACAGATTGTGACTGGCCCTGCCCGAACGCCCTCTGATCCGGGGTGCATTCTTTGCAGGTTCAAGAGTTGTAGCTTTCAGTACCTGGCTGGCTGCACGGCAACCCTCTCCACCGAGCGGGGTGCCCCAGGGGAAGAACCGGCACGAACAACCGTTCATGCAAGTCGATGGATACCCACGTGCGCGCACGCTGGGATCTGGTAAGGAACATTCTCATGTCTAAAAACCGAAATGGCGTAGGTGCTAGCACATCTAACCACCGCAAACCCTCGGACGGATGGGGTGCCGTCCCTGAAGATGATCGCCCACTGTGGTCTCGCTACATGCTCGACTACTGCCCCTGGTTCCCTGGAGCCACCGTTATGACGCTGATCGCAGACGGAATCGTCAACGGCGGAACCCGTGCCCCTCAAGTGTGGAAGGAGACGGCCCAAGAACTGCACGGAGCCGGCTTCACCCCGCTCCGCTACTTCTTGCTCGCTGAACTGTTGTCAGGTGCGCGAAAGAAGGGCGAACTAGATGAAGAAGCGCATGGTCATCTGTTTAAACAGTGGTACCAGGAACCATGTCCAGCTTTTCGGCTCGAGGCCCAAGCCTGGAAGCCCTGGCTCGAACGACTCAAACAGGCACAGTCGCCCATCCGGGCGCTCAGCCACATGCTCCACGGGGCGAAACAGGCCCCGCTAGGCATGGTGATCAGTCTTTCTGGAGCGCCCACACGCATCGTTTCTGACTGACCACACGTGGAGTGTCTCGCCACGCCAAGCGGGTCGACGGCGATCTCTGCCGTCTGTGCAAGACAGCGCAAAGTGAGCGAAACTACGCAATATAATGCGCAGTTTCGCTCACTTTGCGCCGTCAGTAACCCCTTCGCCTTTACACCGCACCTCATGCCGTTAGGCTAATTGTGTGAGCCGATTGTTTCGCCTGATCTACCACCCGCACTTTGGGGTGCGTTCGCGTGCTTGGGCTAAGCGCGTCATGGCCATTGCTGCCTTACTGTCGCTCCTGGCAGTTTCTATTCCGATTGCAATGGAGAAAATCTCCACATCGCGCAACTACCAGCTTTTTGGCGGACTCATTAACCACGTAGACACTGAAAAGAAGCTCATCGCGCTCACCTTCGACGACGGTCCGGATGAACACACCGACCAAATCGTTTCGATGCTCGACGAACTCGATGTTCACGCCACCTTCTTTGTCATTGGCTCAGCTATGGAAAAGTACCCGGAATACGGGCGCAAACTGGCACACCACGGCCATGAGCTAGGAAACCACACGTTCAACCACCGCCCCATGCTAGGTGTTTCATACACCACGGTGGCCAAGGAACTCTCGGCCTCAGACGCCCTGATCCGTAAAGCGGGCTATTACGGCCCCGTTCATTTCAGGCCCCCTTATGGTAAGAAGGGTGCGGTCCTTCCCATGTATTTGCGTGCCCATGAACGCACCACAGTGATGTGGAGCAACCACCCTGAAGACTTCACTCGGCGCAAGCCCCAGTCCACCACCGAAATCGTCAACTACGCCGTCAAACACGCGAAACCTGGCGACATCATGATCCTGCATCCCTGGTACGGACGCGAAAATATTCGCAGCGCAATTCCCTACATCGTGAAAGAACTACGCTCGCAAGGCTACGAGTTCGTCACGCTGTCTGAGTTGCGCGCCCGCGCGTAAGTTCATACAGCGCAAAGTGAGCATGACGGCGCATTATTTTGCGCTGTTTTGCTCACTTTGCGCAGAACCCCGCGCAGAATCACGCCCAGAGTCGTGTTCGTTTCGTGCAAGCAACGAGGCACGTCGGTGCGCGCCGGCCGAAGTCATCTGCGCGGTCGCCAGGTCAGAGTCCGCATCGGCAACGATCGACTTCTCGGTCACATCGAACTTCTCGCGGTACTTGCCCAGCAACAACCGACCCTGCGAGTAAAGGGCAGTCGAAGCGTTGAACGTCATGATGGTGAACGGGTACAGGAACCACTGCCCAATCATCATGAACGACCGCATGCGACCGTAACGCACCGGCCGAGGTGTCAAGATCGACAAGAACACCAGCATGGACACCAACAGCGAAATCATCGCCACCTGCTGGATCACACCCACAACAAACGGCATGTTGGCAACAAACGACGTCTTCGACCCACCGCTTTGCAGGAGCGCAATCACAGGCACCCAACCACCGAACGCAATGATGATGGACACACACGCCAGCGTCACGTGCCCTTCAAGCAACATGAAGAACCGCACGGCTGCCGGCCAAAACGGCGCCTTTTTATCAGCAATTCCCTGTGCTGCATACGGCACATCAGACGCTCCATACGACCAGCGCGCAAGCTGCTTGAACTGCGCCACAATGGACTGCTTAAGCGTTCCAGCCAGAACGGCGTCTTGGAAAATGGGCACGTGAATCGCGGTGACCTTGTAGTCCCCGCCAAAGTGGAAGTAGGAACGCCAGTACTGGTGACCATCCTCAACAATCGTGCGCTTGGACCAAAAGTCCATCTCCACCAACGCGTCCAGCGACTGCGAGTGCGACGCGAAGTTACGCAACGCGAACGGGCGTACCGTTGTCGTTAAGTTAAAGAAGCAGTTAGCTGAGGCAATAACGCGCGTAATCGCTGGAGCATCCCAAATGTTGCTCAAGTACAACGCGATGGGCTGGTAGGACCGGCGCTTACGCTCAGGATCAGCAATGTATTCATACGACACGTAGTCGAAGTAGCTTTCGTACGGCTTGTTGTCACAGTCCAGGGTTGTAACAATGACGTTTGAGTAGTCGATTCCCTGCTCGTCCGCCCACTCCTGCACCCGGTAGCCGGCGTACGTGATGTTCGCACCCTTACCGGCGATCTCATCGGGGAGGTCACGCGGGTGCTTGATCAGTTCGAACTCACGGAACTTGTGCCCGTACTCATCCTTCAACCGGTTGACGGTCCGCTCGATCTCTTCACCACCTCGTTCTTCATATGCGAAGAAGATCGCCAGCTGTTCTCCCGGCGTTGTGGTGTACTGCAAACCACGCACCGTGGGTGCAATGACCTCATACGACTCGTTGTAGGCCGCGATGATGACTGCGTGAACAATGTCGTTGGGGTGGATGTAGTCTTCCGGGTTGCTCTTCATGAGGTCGAGCAGTTCCCGGTGACGGTGTACGTTAAACGACCCAGGCGGGCTAGGTGGCACGCGCTTTCCGTCGAGCGTTAAGCCAATGTCAGTGAGGCGCGACCCCCAGTCGACGCGCGCCGAACGCTTGTACCTGTTGTATCCGCGAACCAGGTCGAATGCACCGCGCACACCGCGGATGAACATAAACCCGACGACCAGCAACACGTAAACAGAACCCACAATTGGCGAAATCGCAGAAAGCACAACGAGCAACACCAACGCGCCGTAGCTCATCAGCGCCGGAAGCAATTCGAAGAAGCGGTAAAGCGCTCTACGCTTTCCCAATGGGATTTCGTTGTCCACGTAATCACCTTACTTAAGTACAACAGGGCAACTTCTCATTATAAGAAGCACTTTGAGCGTTTGTGGCGGATGAGCTGTAAATAAGGTGGGGGAGCTGTGTGAAACGCCCCACGTTGGGCTGGCTACGACTACGCCTGGGAGTCTGGCGAGGGAGCCTCGCCGTCTTGAACGCCAGTGACAGCGCGGGAGGCTTTGATCGCCGCGTCGGTGGTGACGTCCTCGACGAACGCCACGTTGCGGTAGTACTTGAGTTCCTGAATCGAATCGAGGATGTCCCCAAGTGCCCGGTGCCCGCCGGTTTTTTCCGGTGCGTTGAAGTAAGCCTTTGGCAACCACCTCTTGGCGAGTTCTTTAATGGTGGACACGTCGATAATGCGGTAGTGCAGGTAGTCCACGATTTCCGGCATTTGTTTCTGCAGGAACGCTTTGTCTGTGCCCACCGAGTTGCCTCCCAGCGGAGCCTTTCCCGCCTCGGGCACGTGCTTCTTGATGTAGTCCAGCACAGTGGTGGCCGCGTCTTGGACGGTGGTTCCGGCGTCAAGTTCGTTAATAAGGCCCGAGGTGGTGTGCATGTTGGTGACGAATTCGTTCATGTTTTCGCGGGCCCGCTGCGATGGCTTAATGATGACGTCAACGCCTTCGTCGACGGGGTTGAGATCAAAGTCAGTCACTATCGCAGCGACTTCAACCAGTTCGTCGAGCCCCAGTTCAAGGCCGGTCATTTCGCAGTCGATCCATACAATTTTGTCTATAGCCACGATTAGATTGTACGTGCGGGCGCATCTTTGGCCACCAGACGTTGATCCTCGTCCACACCTGGGCAATACCTGACAGCCAGCGAGCGAATCCTTAACTAGCGCTCAGAGTTGCGGTTTCAATGTTTCTATAGAATAGTTGTCGATCTTTGTTGCCTTCGTTAGGGGAAAGTGTGCGTTATGCCTTGGCAGGCGTCCTGATCGTCGTGGGTCTGATTACTGGTTTGATTGGTGTTGCCCAAAAGACTATCTGGGCTCCCGATGACCAAATCGTTGCCCAAGCTGATCTGGGAGACCCAGGCTCTGTTGTCGTTGTTGAGCCTGGCGTATTGAACCTATACGACGGTGCCGCTGATCTGAAGGTAGAACACGACGGACCCATCTCGATCGCACGCGCCAGCAAAGAAAACGTCGACGCCTGGGTCGACTCCGCAGCACACACTAAGGTCACCGGCGTGAAAAGCGAAACGGAGCTTCGCACTGAAAAGGTTGACGGTGACGAAGAAACCCCTGCCGTGAACGACGCTGACCTCTTCACCTCGGTGGAATCCGGCGACTCCGAACTCAGCATGCACTGGGAAGAAGACCCGGGACGCACCGCATTCGTGGTGAGCTCAGACGGTAGAACACAGGTCGACGGCAAGCTGTCGATTTCGTGGCCAAACCCCGCTTCAACCCCATGGGCGATCCCACTTATGGTGATCGGTGCGATCCTCATCATCCTGGGTATCGTGCTGGCATTCCTGGCCAACCGCACCGCTCGCCGTGAAAAGGAACGCCGCAAGAAGCGCGCAGAACGTCGTCGCAAGCTCGCCCAGATGGGAACCGCGTTCGTGATTGTCCCTGGTCTGGCGCTCGCCGGGTGTTCAGGGCCTGAACTTCCTGAACCCGAACCCGAAGAAGCCCCAGAAAGCCCTGGCGGTGTCATCTCGGATGACCAGTTGAACTCAATCCTGGAACGCATCTCATCGACCGTGTCCGGTGCAGACGAAAAGAACGACACCAAGGCCCTCGAAGAACGTGCCACCGGGCCGTTCCTCGAACAGCGCAAAGCCGCCTACGACATCAAGAAGAAAGACAAAGATTTCAAACTTCCTTCCGCCCTGGCGACACAAAGTGTGAAGGTGAACTTCACCTCGGCGACGGACACGTGGCCCCGCGTCACTTCTGCGGTGACCTTCGACGAGAAAACCAACCAAACCCAGGTGTTGGTGCTTAGCCAGGAATCACCTCGGGACAATTACAAGGTGTGGGCCCAAGCCGTCATGCTGGGCGGAAGCGAGTTCCCGTCCGTGAACGACTCACGCCAGGGATCGGAACTGTTGCCACCGGATGCGGACGGTCTGGCCATGACGCCTACCGACGCGGTGAACACGTACATCGACATTCTGAAGAACGGCGGCAAAGCGAAGAACGTCAAGTCCTTTGAGGACGACCCATTCCGCAAGCAGACCGCTGACGGCCAGCGCAAAGCAGCTGAGGCGCTCAAAGACGGAAACGCTGAAGTGAAGTTTGAGTACAGCCGAGGTGACGAACTGGTCGCGCAGAGGGCGGCAGATGGTTCGGCGATGGTTGTGGGATCGGCTGTGCAGAAAGTGACGTACTCGCCTGAAAAGGTTGACGACCGCAAGGGTCAGCTGTCGATCGACAAGCCACAGAGCGAAATCGTGGGGAAGAGGGAAACCGACCAGAACCTCACCACTGAATACCGCCAGGTCTACGCGTTTATCGTTCCTAAGGGCGAAGGAAAAGCACGCCTGATTGGGCTGACTTCCGTGCTTTCGGGTGCAAAGATCGAAGAAGGCAACGACAGTAACGACGAAGGCAACAACGACGGTGGCGACAATGGCGGCGACGGCAACGACGAAGGCAACGACAGCGACAACGAAGAGTGACGCTGACGGCGCCTCGCCGGCCACCGCGCACACGAGTGTCGGCGTAGTCGCCCGCACGCAACCGATAAGCTAGACGTTCACAGGGAAAGGTCACAAGGTGAGCAACGAAGGCGTATTCGACCCACGGCAACAAGAAGCACAATCACAGGGGCTCGATCTGTCAGCAGTTCGCACCCCCGCGCGGAACGCTGGCGCAGGAGCGCAGGCAGGAGCGCCAGCAGGTGCTCAGCACCAAGCCCAGCCTGCTCAGGACCCCAACACGGTGAACGTGCCGGCGCTGGTGCTCGACGTTGACGAACAGTCATTTGAAGCTGTTGTCCAGCTGTCGACTCAGGTTCCGGTTGTCATTGACCTGTGGGCTGAATGGTGTGGGCCGTGCAAGCAGTTGTCGCCGGTAATCGAAAAGGTGACCAGGGACTACGACGGTCGGATAGTTCTTGCCAAGATCGACGTCGACAAGAACCCACGCATTCAGCAGGCGTTTGGTGTTCAGTCCATTCCCACCGTTGTAGCGCTTGTCAAGGGCCAGCCCGTTCCACTGTTCCAAGGTGCGACCCCCGAACCACAGGTCAAGCAGCTGTTTGACCAGCTACTCGCGGCGGCTGCTCAGGCCGGTGTCAACAAGCGAGCAGTCACGGGTGAAGCTACCCAGCAACCCGCTGGCCCCAAGCACCCAGAAGCCATCGAGGCACTTGAGGCAGGTGACCTGGACCGCGCAGCGCAGGTGTACCAGGACGCACTAAACGAAACACCTGGCGACGAAGAAGCCAAGAGCGGTCTAGCGCGCGTTGAACTGTTGCGTCGTACACGTGGAAAAGACCTCGCCGAGGTCCGCGCCCGCGCCGCTGCCGACCCCAGTGACGTCGACGCCGCCCTTGAGTGCGCGGATCTCGACATCAGCGGAGGTCACGTGGACGACGCATTCGCACGCCTGATCGCTACCTTGACCAAGGTCGCAGGAGACGACAAGGAGCGTGTCCGCAAACGCATTCTTGAACTATTCGAAGCTGTTGGCCCATCTGATCCGCGCGTGACTCAAGCGCGTGGCAAACTCATGCGCGCGTTGTTCTAATGGTTCGTCTGGTTCTATCTGGTCTGAGCGCTCTGGTTGGAGTGCTCAGTCTCATCTTGGTTATTTCGGCCCTGTCCGTTGTGGGGTTTGACGATGTGTCAGAGACCAAACCCCACAAGGTCTCTGACGGCACGTACGCGGTTGTGTTTGACCAGCAGAACATTCCGTTCACCAAAACTAAGGCCACAATCAGCGCCACGTCTGATGAGCCCATCATGCTGGGTGTGGCTAATGGAGTGGACTCGTCCAGCTACCTCACGGGTGTCAAGCACGAAGAAATCACCGAAGTGAAATTCCCCCGCGACATCACCACGCGTTCTGTAGCAGGGGAGGGCCAACCGGCCAAGAATGCTCAGAGCCGTGACTGGTGGATCGACTCCACAGAAGGCACCCACGTTTCGCGAACCTTTGACGTGGACGGCGAACCTCAAACGATCGTCATTGCTCCTTCCGGAGATAACCCCAACCTCGACGGCACCACCGTAAACATCTCGGTAGAAATGAAGGGTGTTTTGGCGTTCTGCTTGCTGGGAATCGCGCTGGCCATCATCGCGTTTGCCGTGGCTTTCGCGCTCTACATGTGGTGGAGGAACGAGCAACCTCGCGTGAAGAAAAAGACGAACGTAGCTCGTGATGCGAAGAGCCCCGAGGCGTCCGCAGGTTCCCGGATTGCGCAAAAAGTTCGCGCGGCCTCCAAAAACCGCACTGCCCGAGGTGTAGGTTCCCTTGCCGTTGTGACGGCAGTGTCGCTCAGTGGTTGTGGGTTGCCGGTCGCTCAGCCTCAGCAACCTGAGATTGAGAAGTACACGCGTCCCGGTATCCGCCAGGGTGAAGCGTCTAAGTTCCTCAAAGGCTATTCGGATCAGCTCGACGAGGCGCTCAAAGGTGACCACAAGAAACTCGATCAGATCCAGACCGGGCCACTCTTGCAACGGACGCGTGCCGAAGTCGCGATTGCCGACAAAACCGACAACAAACTGTCGTCTCCGCGGTTCTCATCAGTTCTGGCAGCTAGCCCCAATTTCGACAAGTACCCCATGTGGTTCATCGCTTTTGGAGCTGTGGATAAAAAGGACGCCGGTTCGCAAGCACTTCTTGTGACCAGGGAGTCAGCGACAGAAGAATGGACTGTCACACAAGCGCTTTTCGTTCCCGATGACCAGGTCCCCGGTTTCGAAGTTGACGAAGGCGGATCCGCTCAACTCGCCCCAGGCGGGTTCACTAAGAAACTTTCTGACACCTCGGACGCGGTTGCCAAATACTTAAGCGACGGCAAGAAGGAACACCTGGACGGCGCCAAGATCACAACCGAAGGTGATGCGTTTTCAGACTTCCGCAAGTACGTGGACAGCTACTCAAAGGGTGAGAACAAGTTCGACAAGGTGAAAACCGAATGCAAGCCCTACGAGGACGTCAACCTCGCCAAGCACGCGCTCAAGACCACCGACGGGGCCGTAGGTTTTGGCGAGATCCGGTGTTCGCTCACCCTTGAGGTGCCGGCCGAATACGCGGTCACACTCCCCAAAGCGGTTGAAGCGGTCAAGACCACGGAAGAAAAGGGTAACAAGATCACGATTGAGACCTCGGTGCCCATCATGGTGCGCGACGGCAAGGACACAAAAGCGGTGAGTACCGGCTGGTTCCTGCTGGAATCACGCACTGAAAAGAACTAGGAGCTCGCTAGCGCGGGGTTATGCCTGCGCAGCACGGGCTCGGCGGCCTACGCAGCGCGGGCTCGGCGTCCCACGCGGAGCAACCAGAAAAGCCCCACGAACGGCAAGACCAACGGCACGAACCCGTAGCCAATCCCAAACGTGGACCACACCGTGGCCTCTGGGAACAGTTCAGGGTGCAGCACCGAAAGTAGGCCGACCGCCAAAACACCCACGAGCTCAACGGACACCGCGGCTACGGCAATGTGGTGCGTCACCTTGTTGCCAATGACCAGGCACACTATGGCCACTACGTACACGACAGCGGCAAACAGGCTGAGCGAGTATGCAAGAGGTGCGTGTTGAAAGTCTCGGTAGAACTGGTAGCCGGCTCGTGCGGTGGCAGACAGGGCGAAGACACCGTAGACCGCGGTGAGCACTCGACCCGGGCCAGAGTGCATGGCCGAATACGGGCTCTGCGCCACCTTGGCTTTGCGGTCAGCAGCGTCGGCGCCCCCACCCATGCGGTTCTTTCTTATTGCCAAATCTGATCCATCCTAAAAACCATGATGAAAGCGGTAAACGACGAAACGACCAAGACCATGGGCCCCCATCTGGACAGTTCGGCAAACGCCCAGTAACCGGAGGCAAGAACAACGGCAATCGCGGTGAGGGCGTACCCAAAGAACAGGATCGGGTCGGTGCCAGTCTGAGTGGACCACATGGCGATCCCAATGATGAACTGCACAATCAGCAACAGCAACAGCCCCGCGGTGGTCAACACCAGCGGGGGAGAGGCATGACGGTTACGCAGCGCGGTCACGACCGACCACACGAAGATCACCGCGCATACGGCATACTGGAGAACTGTATAGATGAAGAGCACCGAACTATTTTAGAGCACCTACACTGGAAGTCTCATGCGCATCTATTTGGACTACGCGGCCACCTGCCCTATTCAACCGCAGGTTTTGGACGCATACGTTGAAGAACTTCGTCAGGTCGGCAACCCATCGGCCCTCCACGCATCCGGTCAGTCGGCCCGGATGCGCCTTGAAGCTGCCCGCGAACAACTCGCGCAGTGCGTGGGTGCGCAGTCAGCGGAAGTGGTGTTCACCTCGGGCGGTACAGAAGCCGACAACCTGGCACTCAAGGGACTCTTCTGGCAGGCCAACAAGGCACACCTCACCACCGGCGCCCCACACGAACGGCCAGTGGTTATGGTGTCGGCGATTGAACATTCGGCCATTTTGGAAACCGCGGAATGGCTCGAAACACAAGGCGCCACCATCATCACCCTGCCGGTCGACGAGCAGGGCGTGGTGCGGGTAGACGCAGCCCGTGAACTGCTCGAAACCCACGGCCCGCGCACCGCGGTGGTGTCGGTGATGTGGGCCAACAATGAAATCGGCGTGCTCCAGCCGGTCCCAGAAATCGCCCAGCTGGCCCACGCCCACGGTGCGCTCATGCACACCGACGCCGTGCAAGCGCTGGGCAACGTTGACCTGAACTTCAGCGAAGCCGGCGTGGACGCGATGACCGTGACCGCGCACAAACTGGGCGGTCCGGTGGGCATTGGCGCACTGATCCTCAAACGTGGCGTCAACGCGGTCCCCGTGCTGCACGGGGGCGGGCAGGAACGGTCCGTGCGCTCCGGGACTCTGGACGTTCCCGGTGCTGTTGCGTTCGCCACGGCCGCCCGCCTCGCGACGGAAGACCGCGACGAAAAGGTGCGTATCGCCCGCTTGCGTGACCGTCTGATCGCAGGCATTGAGGAACGGATTCCGGACGCTCAACTGACCGGCCCCCGAGGTGACGGCCGCCTCCCCGGCAACGCCCACTTTGTGTTCCCCGGCTGCGAGGGCGACACGTTGTTGTTCGGCTTGGACATGGCGGGATTCGACACGGCTACAGGTTCGGCGTGTTCAGCGGGAGTAAATCGGCCCAGTCACGTGTTGTTAGCTTTGGGGCGTAGCGAGGACAACGCGCGTTCGTCCCAGCGGTTCACCCTGGGGCCAGGCACCACTGAGGAACATATTGACGCGCTGTTGGACGTATTGCCCGAGGTCGTTGAAAACGCCCGCAAGGCGGGCATGGTGTCTGCGACACCGGCGTGGATGAGTACACATACAGAAGGGACTGAAACTTCGTGAAGATTTTGGCTGCCATGTCAGGTGGGGTTGACTCCGCCGTGGCTGCTGCCCGTGCGGTCGACGCCGGCCACGAGGTGGTGGGCGTACACCTGGCGCTGTCCAGAATGCCTGGCACCATGCGCACAGGTTCCCGAGGTTGTTGCACGATTGAGGACTCCCGTGACGCTCACCGTGTCGCGGGGATGTTGGGCATCCCGTTTTATGTGTGGGATTTCTCGGAACGGTTCAAAGAAGACATTGTCGATGACTTCATTGCGGAGTACTCGCAGGGACGAACCCCTAACCCGTGCATGCGTTGCAATGAACGCATTAAGTTCGCGGCTTTGCTCGACCGCGCGTTGGCCTTGGGCTTCGACGCCGTTGCAACGGGTCACTATGCGGAAATCGTGTACGACCAGGACGGTCACCCGGAGTTGCATCGTGGCGTGGACATGAACAAGGACCAGAGCTACGTGTTGGGTGTGCTTACGGAAGATCAGCTGCGCCACTGCTATTTCCCTATTGGCGCATCTGCATCTAAAGCGGATGTGCGCGCGGAAGCTTCTGAGCGCGGGTTCCCCGTGGCCAACAAGCCAGACTCGTATGACATTTGTTTCATCCCAGACGGGGACACCAAAGCGTGGTTGGCTGACAAGATCCCTATGCGCCCAGGCCTTATCAAAGATCAAGAAGGCAACGCGCTGGGTGAGCATGACGGGGCTATGACGTTCACGATTGGCCAGCGCAAAGGACTTGCGCTCGAACGTCCAGCGGCTGATGGCAAGCCCCGCTATGTGGTGGACATTGACGCTAAGAACAACACCGTCACGGTGGGTGGACGCGAAGCCTTGTCGGTTGATCGGCTCGAAGGTATCCGCGCCACGTGGTGTGGCCAGCCAGCGCAGAACATGGGCGACTCAGAAGACACCGCACTGGACTGCGAAGTGCAGATTCGCGCCCACGCCGAACCCGTTCCCGCCCGCGTATGGCTGGGAGACGTGGTTACGCAGGCGCCGGAGTCCGAATACAACGTGCCCACACCTCGGCCGGCGGGGCAGACCCTCCACGTTGCGGTGAAGGAACCGCTTTCTGGCGTGGCACCCGGGCAGACCATGGTGATCTATGAAGGCACCCGCGTTCTGGGACAGGCCACGATCGACCGGGCAAACCGGGTGGCATAATCGCGTGCCTCATGACACTGAACTTTTAGCGACCGGTTGGGGCGCGTGGCCGGGCGAAGACCCGCGAAAGGGCGCCTCGGTAGCGTTCAGCGAACTCGCTGCCGGCTACCCGCCAGTTCCGTACCCAAGCACCCTAGAGGTGGGTGGGACACGGTGGGCGTGTGACCTGCTGGGTTTCGCAGTGACCCTGTGCGATGGCCTGCCGGTAGACCTCACTTCGTACGGGTGGCGGCTGGCTAAGGGCACGGGCCGGGATGAGTCCCGCGCTCGCTCCCGCCGGGCCCGCGCCATAGAAGCGGCCGAAGAATACGGTGCCGGTTTTGACGGCCGCATGATGCTCACGGTGCCTGGCCCGTGGACGTTAGTGCGGAACCTGTCCACACCGGACGGGAACCGGGTGCTGGGCGATTCGGGTGCTCGCCGCGATGTCATCCAGTCCTATGCTTTTGGCCTGGCTGACTACATGAGCGCACTGGCACGTGCGCTTGGCCAGGCTCCGCGCATCATGGTTGTTGAACGCGCACTGGATCCGATCCTCACCGGCACCGTACCAACGGTTTCCGGGTACCGATCATTACCCGCATTGCCTGACCAGTTCGTCACCGCCGCGCTGGGTTCGTTCCTCAAGCGCGCAGGCGACGACCCGCTCCTTGCGCTCCCGGCGCTGGGCAGCGTGGCGATCGCCGGGAAGAGGATCCCGCACCTCCAGTTGGCGCGTGAAGCGGGGGCAAGCGGTGTTGTGGTTCCGCTGCCGGGCGCGGACCCACGCCGGTGGGAAAATCTCGCCGAGGCGGTAGATACCGGCGCCGAGGTGTGGCTCAGTCTGCCCGGTTCGGCTGGGGAGCAGCCTGACCGGGTGAAGCGGTGGGTGGACACGATTCGTGAACCGTGGCTTCGAACCGGAATGAGTAGCGTGTCCTTGGCTAAGCTTGGGATTGTGGCCGGTTACGGGTTCCCCACAGACATTCCGCCGCTCCTCCCGCAGGAGGCGACGGATACGAACGGGCGAGGTGGATATGCGCTCGCTGCCCGGTTGAGTGAGGCACTCAAGGAGATCGAATGACACAGACAGACATTTCGCGTGTGTTTTCCGCAGACCCAGCTGAGCTTGAACCGGCTGAACGCCAAAAGCTAGCCGTGGAACTTGCCGCTCAGATTGAAGAGCACCGCGAAGCTTATTACGTTCACGACGCCCCCAAGATCTCCGATAAAGAGTTCGACGAGCTGGTTCACGCACTCGAGGACCTAGAGAGCGCATATCCTGAGCTCGCCAGGGACGATTCACCCACCCAAAAAGTGGGTGGCTATGCGGACACAGAAGCATTTGCGCCCGTGCAACACGTGGCACGCATGTACTCCCTGGAAGACGTCTTCAGCGTTGAAGAACTCGACCAGTGGTTTGAACGCGTCGCAAAGTCAGTTCCGGCCGGTACACCGTTCCTAAGCGAAGTGAAGATCGACGGCCTGGCGTGCAATCTGCTCTACGAAAACGGCCAGTTGGTGCGTGCCGCAACCCGAGGCGACGGGTACACCGGTGAAGACATCACCGCAAACGTGCGCACCATTGAGGACATTCCAACCACGCTCAACGCCACGAACCCACCAGCGCGGGTTGAGATCCGCGGTGAAGTGTTCTTCCCCAGCGACAAGTTCGCCGACCTCAACGCAAGCCTTGTCGAACAGGGAAAACCACCGTTCGCCAACCCGCGCAACGCTGCAGCTGGATCCCTGCGCCAAAAGGACCCCAACATCACCGCCCAACGACCACTGCACATGCTGGTCCACGGGATCGCCGCGTGGCAGTCGGGTGATGCGGGTGCGCAGGAACCCACACAGCAGTCCCAGGTGTATGACCTGCTGCGTGACTGGGGCATGCCCATTAGCCCGTACTACCGGGTCTGCACCACCCAAGATGATGTCCACGCCTACATCACCGAGTTCGGCGAACGTCGCCACGAACTCTTGCACGAAATTGACGGGATCGTGGTCAAGGTCGACAACATCGCCCTGCAGGAAGAGCTTGGTTACACATCACGGGCACCGCGCTGGGCGTGCGCGTACAAGTACCCACCGGAAGAGGTCACCACCAAACTGCTCGACATTCGGGTTCAAGTGGGCCGCACCGGCCGCGTCACGCCTTTTGCCGTCATGGAACCCGTTCTGGTTGCTGGCTCCACGGTTTCCCGCGCCACGTTGCACAACGCCCATGAAGTGAAACGCAAAGGTGTGTTGATCGGTGACGACGTGGTGATTCGGAAAGCCGGTGACGTCATTCCCGAGGTGTTGGGCCCGGTGACTGCCAACCGCGACGGATCTGAACGCGCCTTTGTCATGCCCACGCACTGCCCGGACTGTGGGGCGGAACTGTATGAGCAGAAGGAAGGTGACAAGGACCTTCGGTGCCCAAACTCGGAAACCTGCCCCGCACAGGTTGCTAACCGCTTGGCGTATCTCGCTTCACGTGCAGCCCTGGACATTGAGTTGCTGGGTGAAGAAGCCTCCCTCGCGCTGACCCAGCCGCTTGGGGAACCCCCGTTGAAGTCGGAAGCCGGGCTTTTCGACCTCACTGTGGACGACCTCGGCGAGGTTGAAATTGAGCGCGAAGTGAACAAGAACGGTGTGCCCACCGGCGAAATTGAGCGCGTTAAGTACTTCTTCACCAAGGAAGAGCTGTACGCGTCCGGTGAGAAAAAGGGCCAGGTGAAGAAGCCGTCACAGCCGCGGGCCAACACGCTGGCGATGCTTGACGAGATTGAGAAGGCCAAAGGCCAGCCGTTGTGGAGGGTGCTGGTTGCGCTGTCCATTAGGCACGTGGGGCCCACAGCGGCACGAGACATCGCGGCGCACTTCCGTTCCATGGACGCGGTACGCAACGCTACCGTTGAGGACCTTCTGGAAGTCGAAGGTGTGGGTGAGACGATCGCGCAGAGTGTGGTCGACTGGTTTGCCCAAGAGTGGCACGCGCGCATTGTCGACTCGTGGGCCAAAGCCGGGGTGCGCATGGCCGACGAACCAGCGGAAGAATCCACACAACCGCAAACGCTTGAAGGGCTCACGATCGTTGCGACCGGTTCGCTCGAGAACTTCACGCGTGACGGGATTAAGGAAGCGATCGTGGGTGCGGGCGGAAAAGCATCGAGCTCCGTGTCCAAGAAAACCGACTACGTTGTTGCAGGTGAAAACGCCGGGTCCAAGCTCACCAAGGCACAAGACCTGGGAGTTCCCGTGCTCAACGAAGAACAGTTCCAGCAGTTGTTGGCCACCGGCGAGGCGCCATAAGCTGGCGCCGGTGACCGCCGCCTTGGGCCAGCCCGCCACATTGGGCCAGCCCAGCGCGACCAAACCACACACATAAGAGAAGACACGAACCATGACCCACCAACGCTTTGCGCGACTCAAACTCATCCTGGGCGATGAAGGCCTAGAAAAACTCGCAGGTGCCACCGTGATGGTGACGGGACTCGGGGGAGTGGGGTCCAGCTGCGCGGAGGCCCTAGCGCGAGGCGGCGTGGGGACCCTCATTCTTATTGACCGTGATGTCATTGAGGAAAGCAACATCAACCGGCAAGCCCTGGCGTTCGTGTCCACGGTCGGGAAAGTCAAAGCCCAGGTCATGGAAGCGATGGTCGCCGACATCAACCCGGACTGCACCACCTACGCCCGCAACGTGTCCCTCAACCGGGAAAACCTGAGTGAGGTTTTTGCGAAGCTGCCTCGCCCGGATTACGTCATCGACTGTATCGACGATGTCACCGGGAAGATCGAAATCGCGCAGTGGTGCGCAGAAAACCGTATCCACCTGGTGTCCTCAATGGGTGGCGGAAACAAACTGGACCCGTCGTACCTGAAGTTCGCAAAAGTTAACAAAACCCAGTACTGCCCGCTGGCAAAAGTGATCCGCCAGGTGTGTATTCGCCGCCGGATCCGCGGGCTGGAAGTTCTGTACTCGTCAGAAGTGCCCGTCCACATTGAGGACAAAGGCAGCGGCACCAAGGCTGAAACCGTGGGCACCATGAGTTACTTCCCGCCCATCATGGGGCAAATGTTGGCAGGGAAAGTGATCCGCCGGCTGGTTGGCCTCGAAGAAACCCCGCTCGCCCCGCGCATCGGCGGACCGGCAGATGCCAGCCAACCGCCAACGGAGTCATGACCACCCTGCTCGACACCCACTACCACTACGACTTCCTCCCGCCCCAAGCACGGACCGTGTTCCTGAATGAAATTGCCGAGGCGGGCGTGGAGGTCGTGGCGCAGACGCTCACCCCGTCTGGCTTTCTCGCGCTTGAGTCGGAAGAGAAACGCAGGGTCGAAGCCAGTAGTTCCGGTAGCCCCAGTAGCCCGCGGTTGTCCGTGGGTTTTCACCCGTGGAATATCGGGCGGGACTACCAACGCGAACTGGACATTTTTGCCCATGCGCTCACGCGGACCCGGTTTGTGGGGGAAGTGGGGTTGGATTATTTTCCGCGTCGCCTTCAGCAGGTGCGCGCTGAAACCCAGGCCGAGGTGTTCCGCAGTATTCTGGACATCCTCAGCTCCCAACGGACGGACGGCCCGTACGTCTTATCGATCCACGCTGTCCGCAGCGCGAGCCAGGTGTGTGACGCGCTGGAGGCGACGGACACCTCGGGCATGGTGCCCATCTTCCACCGCTTTGGCGGCTCCAGCGACGAACTCACCCGCCTCATTAAGCAAGGCTGCTACATTTCCGTCAATCCGGCGATGCTCGCCACTAAACGCGGACGCACCTACGTCACGCAAGTTCCCGCAGACAGACTGTTGTTAGAAACCGACCTGCCTGAGCGCACAGAAGCCGGGGACGACCTCGGGAAGAATCACGCACGGGAACTCATCGAAACGCTGAACGCCACGGTGAACACGCTGGCCACCTTGCGACACCAGGACCCGGACGAACTCGCATCCCACATCAAGCGCACTGCTCAACAGCTGTACGGAGCGCGACCCGCACACAGTTAGTACTACACTGATCAACGAAGTTGACGCACATATCAGAAGGGGTGACGATGACGGAGAAATCCGCAATCACACTCGAACAGGTGGAACACCTGGCGAACCTGGCGCGCATCTCCATGAGCCAGGAAGAACTCGAACAAGTTTCCAGTGATTTGGGACAGATCCTTTCAAGCGTGGCAAAGGTGTCGGAAGTGGCAACAGACGACATTCCCGCCACCAGTCACCCCATTCCTCTCACCAACGTCATGCGCCCTGACACCGTGGCCGACCAGCTCACAGCAGAGCAGGCTCTGTCCGGTGCGCCGGCGGACGAAGACAACAAGTTCCTGGTTCCGCAGATCTTGGGGGAGGACTAAACAATGACTGACCTGACCCGCAAGACCGCGACGGAACTGGCACAGGGCCTGCGCGCAGGCGACTTCACCTCCACCGAGGTCACACGCGCGCACCTGGACCGCATCGAATCGGTTGAACCCACCATCAACGCGTTCATCACCACAACGGCTGATGCGGCGTTGGCGACGGCCGCTGACGTGGACCGTAAGCGCGCGGCAGGGGAGACCCTGCACCCGTTCGCCGGTGTGCCTGTTGCGCTCAAAGACCTGGTGGTGACCCAAGGGATCCGCACCACAGCCGCTTCCAAGATGCTGGAAAACTGGGTACCACCCTATGACGCCACCGTGTACCAGAAGGTGCAGGAAGCTGGGCTTCCGTTGCTGGGTAAGACCAACCTCGACGAATTCGCCATGGGTGCCACAACGGAACACTCGGCGTTTGGCAACACCACGAACCCGTGGGACACCACACGCACACCGGGCGGGTCCTCGGGAGGTGCGGCCGCCTCGGTCGCGGCATTTGAAGCCCCGCTGTCGGTAGGAACCGATACGGGTGGGTCCATCCGTCAGCCGGCAGCGTTCAACGGCCTGGTGGGAGTCAAGCCCACGTACGGTTCGGTTTCCCGGTACGGGATCATCGCGATGGCCAGCTCGCTTGACCAGGTGGGGCCGTTGGCTCGCACGGTCGAAGACGCTGCTGCCTTGCACCAGATCCTGGCTGGGCACGACCGCCACGACTCCACATCGCTCACCGACGAAGTCCCCGACTTCACCGCAGCCGCTCACGCGGGCGCGCAAGAGGGGCTCAAGGGCAAGAAGCTGGGCGTTATCCGCCAGCTTCAGGGCGAAGGTTGGGACGCCGGTGTGATCGCGCGGTTCAACGAAGCGCTCGAACTGGCGCAGAAGGCCGGGGCGGAAATCGTTGAGGTGGACATTCCGTCCATCGGGTACGCGGTTGAGGCGTACTACCTCATCATGCCGTCCGAGGTGTCATCGAACTTGGCGCGTTATGACGGTATGCGTTATGGGTTGCGGGTTGAACCGTCGGAAGGTCCGGTCACCGCTGAAACCGTGATGGCAGCCACGCGTGCAGCCGGGTTCGGTAAAGAAGTGAAGCGTCGTATTCTCTTGGGAACCTACGCGCTGTCCGCCGGGTACTACGACGCGTACTATGGTTCGGCGCAGAAGGTGCGCACGCTGGTGCAGCGCGACTTCACGGCCGCGTTCGACAAGGTCGACGTGCTCGTTTCGCCCACCGCGCCCACCACGGCCCTGCCGTTTGGAACCGAAAACGACGCCGACCCCATGGCCCTCTACATGGGTGACATTTCCACAATCCCAGCAAACCTCGCCGGAATCCCGGGAATGAGCCTGCCTTCGGGTCTGTCTGACGGCCTACCTACCGGATTGCAACTGCTGGCACCTGCCCGTGAAGACGCCCGCCTGTACACAGTCGGAGGGGCGTTCGAAGCGGAACTCAACGGACACCTCGGCGGCCCTATCCTGGACCAGATTCCTCAGCTCTAAGGACACGAATTGAAGTACGAAGACGCAATTAAGAAGTACGACCCAGTTCTTGGAATCGAAGTCCACGTGGAACTGGGAACCGTGACAAAAATGTTTGACGCCGCCCCCAATACCTTTGGTGGCGGGCCCAACGAGAACACCACGCCGGTGTCGCTCGGTTTGCCGGGTGCGTTGCCGGTGGTGAACGAGACGGGTGTGGAATACGCAATTAAGATCGGGCTGGCGCTGGGGTGCCAGATCGCTGAAACGTGCCGGTTTGCGCGCAAGAACTACTTCTACCCTGACCTGGCGAAGAACTTCCAGACTTCGCAGTATGACGAGCCGATCGCATTTGACGGCGCGTTGGAAGTCGAGCTGGAAGACGGTCAGCTGGTGACGGTTGACATTGAGCGCGCGCACATGGAAGAAGATGCGGGGAAGAACACGCACGTGGGTGGGTCTTCAGGCCGCATCCAGGGTGCGGACTATTCGCTCGTGGACTACAACCGTGCTGGGGTTCCCCTGGTTGAGATTGTCACCCGGCCTATTACGGGTACGGGGGAGCGGGCTCCCGAGGTTGCAGCCGCGTATGTGCGCACGTTGCGGGATATTTTTAAGGCCTTGGGTGTTTCGGAAGCACGCATGGAGCAAGGAAATGTGCGTGCGGACATCAACGTGTCGTTGCGTGAAAGTCCGGACGCTCCGTTGGGCACCAGGACTGAGACGAAGAATGTGAACTCGTTCAGGTCGATTGAGCGGGCCGTGAAGTTTGAGATCGCACGCCAGGCCACCATTTTGGAGGCGGGGGAGAAGGTGCTGCAGGAGACTCGGCACTTCCACGAAGACACGGGTGAAACGTCGTCTGGTCGTGTGAAGTCCGACGCTGACGACTACCGCTACTTCCCTGAACCTGATCTGGTGCCTGTCTCACCTGCCCGTGAGTGGGTGGAGCAGCTGCGTGAAGAGCTGCCGGAGCTGCCGGCCGCCAAGCGTCGCCGCCTCATTGGTGAGTGGGGATTCAGTGACTTGGAGATGCGTGACGTTGTCAACGCTGGTCTGCTCGAAGCGATTGAAGACACGGTGGCTGCAGGTGCTAAGCCCGGGGACGCCCGTAAGTGGTGGATGGGTGAGATTGCGCGCCAGGCGAAAGCTTCCGAGTCCGATGCTACGGAACTGGTGACGCCGGAACAGGTGGCAGAGCTTGCCGATCTGGTGAAGCAGGGCAAACTCAATGACAAGCTGGCGCGCAAAGTGCTGGAAGGCGTGATTGCCGGTGAAGGTAACCCAGCTGCTGTGATGGAAGCGCGCGGACTGGAGATCGTGGAAGACGATGGAGCGTTGGAAGCTGCCGTTGATCAGGCGATCGCTGACAACCCTGATGTGGTTGAGAAGATCAAGGGTGGCAAGATGCAGGCGATTGGTGCGCTCATGGGGCCCATTATGAAAGCCACACGTGGCCAAGCCGATGCAGGTAAAGCACGCGAGATGATCATGTCTAAGATTCAGTGACGAACGTTATGCCCCGCCCCAGTGGCGGGGCTTTTTTCGTTGAGTGAACGGTGAGTGCGGCGAGTGAAAACCGTCACCAAATAGGTTCGCGGGGCCTGTGTTTGCGGTGTTCTTTGTGCAGTGTGTTACCGGGGGGAGGTATAGAGGCCTAGCCGATTGTGTGAAACAATTGTGGCGCTTAATGAAGTGTGTGCATTGCATGAATGTCACCTCAACGGGCAATGATCGAACGGCCCATTGGTGTTGTTCAAACTTTCTAGGAAGGACTGAGGGATGGACTCCTCGAACAACAGATCAACGTGGAAGCGGTTAACGCGCTCGCGTATTGCCGGCTTGACGGCTATAGCACTTGCTGTTGGAACGTTTGGGGTTGTCCCCGGCCTGATGACCGATGACCATGCTTCCGTTGCCGCGGAGTACAAAGGTGGTCTCCGCGGAGCAGATGGCACGGGCGCTATTGAGAAGGACGCTCAGAAGGCGTCTGACCTCCCGGCAGGCACGTGTCTTGTTTCGAGTGGTGATTCTAGTGGATCCCAGGCGGGTTTTAGTTGGCAAAACCTGGAACCGAGCGCCACCAGCCCATCCAAAACTACGTGGGGCGTGAGCCTCGCATTTGATAACTCGCAGGACCGCACATTCGCGGACTGGAGCTTTAGTAACTCGGCAAACCTTGGCACCGTCTTGAACACTGGCACCGTTCCCTCGATGGGTGTCGGCACGGCTTTCCCTGTCAACCCGCCTCTTTCGGTTACTCACAAAGCCGACGAAAGCATCAAAATTGATGGGTCTCGTAGTCAGAGGAATTTGAATCTCTTCGCCAACATGACCGACGCTGAGGTCAAGCAGTATGCAGAAGCCGATAAGAATAACCCGGTGCGCTACGCCTGGAAGGGTGAATACTCCAAGGACGTTACAACCCAGAGCCTTCGGGCTACTGAGGGAGGCAGTACTCAGTTTCAGGCCTACGTGAACCCGTGGCCAAACGAAAACATCCAGTGCGCTCCCATCACGGTGTCGTGGGAGGACTTCGAAAAGCATGTGATCGTCGAAGGTGAAGAAACCAAGGTCGGCCACATCAATATCCCGGGCCTTTGGAACGGTGAGGCAGGCGATTCGCTCGATCGCATGGTCGTTGAGGCCTACGACGGTGAGCACAAGTTTATTGGTACCTCGAACACGCGGGCCTCTGGTGGGGAACAGCGACTTCGTGTCGATGAAAACGGTGACATTTACTTCAAATGGCCAAACTACCGTGGTACGGACCTGGCGACTGATAAGAACGTAAGTTTCTCGGTGCTCGCACTGCCACGTACTGTGGATCAACTCAAAGCTGCAGTCGAGCACGAAAACGGTGGTTTCGGCTTTGTGTCTGAAAGCTCCAATGCGCTTGACCGTTACAACAAGCCAAACGTCATCGACTCGAAGTCGTTCTCCCTGGACGACACGGACTACCACTCCCCGAAGTACGACAAGACCGAAGCCAAGATCATCTCTGGTGTGGAGAGCAAAACGGGTCCGCTTGCGACCGAACCACAGAAGGTGACCTTCAAGCAGGTCCCGGACCTGATCAAGGACCTGGCCAAGAAAAAGGGTGAGGGCGGCTTCGAGGCGAAGGTCGAGCTCGACGAGACTTATGTCTACGAGGGCTGGACTGTCGAGATGAACGATGACCACACTGTGACTGTCACGGCGCCAGAGAACCCGCGCCCAGGCACTTTTGCCCGCCCGAAAATCACAGTGGAGTACTCGAACGGATCAACTGACGTACTCGACCTACTCGTCGTCGTTGATCCGAACAACACGCAGGTCACTGACCTGGTGCGCCCAGGCCTTTCGAAGGGAAAGCTCAACGAAAACATCACCGCCCAGGTTGGCCTTAAGCCCATCATGAAGGGCCACAAGGCGGTCAACCCGGCAAAGTACGAAATTGATCCCGCCACTGTGCCCGACGGCTGGACCGTGACAGTCGATAACACCGGCAAGGTCACCGCGAAGGCTGACGACACGGTCGCACCGGGTACTGTCATCACCCCGTCGGTGAAGGCCACCTACCCGGACCAGACGACCGATGAGATCGAGGTCGAGTTCCAAGCCATCGTGGACATCAAGATCCCGACCTACGACACGGTGACCAACAAACCCAACGCACGCGTGAGCCTCAGGCCCACGATCCCTGAGCGTGGCTTGAGCGGCAACACAACCGACGAAGCCCCCAAGCGCTACACCTTCGAAGACGGCAAGACCGAGATGACGGTCACCGACGACAGTGGTACGTGGAACGTCAAAATCGACGAGAGCACCGGTGAGATCACCACGACTATCCCCAAGACTGCACCTGAGGGTTACATCCTGAATGTGCCGGTGCTCGCCCACTACGACAACGCTGACAAGCCGCAGCCGGTGAAGGGCACCGTCGTCGTACTGAAGGGCGATGTTGCACCGAAGTACGATATTCAGGTCACCGGTCCGAACCAAGCCGTGAACCACAACGTTACCGACGCTCCGAAGGGCTCGAAGTTTTCGTTCGGCAAGAACGAACACGGCTCTCCCATCACTGAGCAGGACGTAGACGGATGGAAGTACAAGATCGATCCGAACACCGGTGTCGTTACCTCCACCCCACCGGCAGACGCCAAGCCTGGTGACAAGAAGACCGTTACTGTGACGGTAGAAACGCCAAATGGTGAGCGTCCCGAGGTGCCCGTCACCACCGTGGTGAAGCTGTCGAACAACTGGGAAGCAGATCCGACATACCCTGAAGAGACGGTCTACCCGGGCGACACCGCAACATTGCCGGTGACGATCGATAAGCCGGACAACGTCAACGTAGCAAAGGACAACCCCTACAAGCTGGGCAAGATTCCTGCTGGCTGGAACGTCACTATTGACGACAATGGCCAGGTCACCGCAACCGCCCCAGTGGATGCGAAGCCAGGCGACCAGGTTAAGATTCCGGTGACTGTGACGTACGAGGACGGCTCTACGGATACCGCTTACGCCGTGGTGAACGTCGTCGACGTACCGAAGCGCGAAGTTCCGTTCGAGGTTGAGTACAAGTACGACGACACCATCCCTGCCGGCAAGTACGTGGTTGAGACCAAGGGCAAGCCTGGCTCAGAGAAGCAGAACAAGGATGGCACTTGGGAGCGCACCAAGGAGCCGGTCAACGAGGTCGTGCTCGTCGGCACCAAGCCTGCCGAGAGCGCCAAGGACGTGACGTGGACGGTTCCGATCCCGTACCCGACTGAGGTGCGTGAGAACTCGGACCTGAAGCCTGGTGAAACCAGGGTTGTTCAGGAAGGTGAGAACGGCGAGAAGAAGTTCACCGCCAAGTTCACCGCGAAGGGCGACAAAGCCGAGGTAGTCGAAGAAGAAACCACCAAGGAGCCTGTCAAGCGGATCGTCGAGTACGGCCCGGGCCTTGCCCCGAGCGAGCTTGTGACTAAGACAGAGAAGCCGATTCCGTTCGACACCGAGGTTGTCTTTGATGACACCCTGCCGGCCGGCGAAAAGGTCGTCGACCAGAAGGGTGAGCTGGGAACCGAGGTTGTGACCTCGACTCAGAAAATCAAGGACGGCAAGCCGGATGGCGAGCCGACCGTGACCACTGAGCGCACCAAGGAACCGACAACGGAGAAGATCCGCGTTGGTACCAAGACCACCGGTGAGATCAAGAACTCGGTCGAAGCTGAGGTTCCGTTCGGAGTGAAGGTCGAGTTCGACCCGAACCTGCCGGCTGGCACTTCGGAGACTGTGACCGAGGGTAAGCCTGGAAAGAAGACGATTACCGTTACTCAGAAGGTCACCAACTCCCAGCCGGACGGTAAAGCCACCGTCGAGGAAGAGGTCACTGAACAGCCGGTTGACCAGGTGATCAAGGTTGGTACCAAGCCGTCTGAGGCTTCCGAGAAGGTGACCTGGACTGCCCAGGTTCCGTTCGAGGTTGAGACCCGCCCGAACCCGGAGTTGAAGCCGGGTGAGATCAAGGTCGTCCAGAAGGGTGTACCTGGCGAGAAGACCTTCACGGCTGACTTCACTGCTAAGGGTGACCAGGCAACGGTTAAGCCTGAGGAGAAGCAGACGAAGGATCCGGTCAAGGAGATCATCGAATACGGTCCAGCTGCTGAGGACACCACTGTGGTGACCAAGGTTGACAAGCCGATTCCGTTCGAAACTGAGATCGTCTTCGACAACACCCTCAAGGAGGGCGAGCAGAAGGTTGATCAGCAGGGTCAGACTGGTACCGAGGTTGTAACCTCGACTCAGAAGATCAAGGACGGCAAGCCAGATGGCGAGCCAACCGTGACCACTGAGCGCACCAAGGAACCGACCAAGCAGATCATCCGTGTAGGTACCAAAACTGAAGGCACTCACACGACTGAGTACGAAAAGGACGTGCCGTTCGAGACCGAGATCATCTTCGACGAGAACCTGGAAGCCGGAAAGCAGGAAACTGTCCAGGAAGGCAAGCTGGGTAAGGACAAGGTGACCACGACTCAGACCATCGTGAACTCGGAGGTCACGGACACGAAGACCGAGACCAAGCGTGTGACCGATCCGGTCAAGAAGATCGTCAAGGTCGGTACTAAGGGCAAGCCTGCCTCTACGACTGTTGAGTGGACCGAGAACACGCCGTTTGAGGTCGAGGTGCGCGTCAATCCTGAGCTGAAGCCTGGTGAAACAAAGGTTGTCCAAGAGGGCAAGCAGGGTGAAGTGAAGCACACCGTCAAAGTGAATGCCGAAAACGGTGAGATCTCCAAGGACGAATCAACTGAAGAGATCAGCAAGCCAACTAAGCAGATCATCGAGGTTGGTCCTGCTACGGAGCACCAGACTGAGCTGACGGACAAGCACACGGAGAACACTGCGTACGACACGATCATCGAGTACGACCCGAACCTCGAGGTCGGAAAGGTCGTTGAGGACCAGGCCGGTGTCTACGGTGAAAAGGAAATCACCAAGACCTGGAAGCTCAAGAACGGCGAGCCAGTAGGTGATCCGGAAGTATCCGAGAAGGTTCTTAAGGATCCGCAGCCACGCAAGATCCGCGTGGGTGCCAAGTGCAACTGCGACAAGCCAACTGAGGAGCCTACGCCGGAACCAACTCAGGATCCGACGGATGAGCCAACCCAGGAGCCTTCGGAGACTCCGAGCGAGGAGCCAACCGAAGAGCCAACGGACGAACCGTCCGACAAGCCATCGGAAGAGCCTTCTGAGGAACCGTCAGAAACTCCAAGTGAGGAGCCGACGCCGGAACCAACTCAGGATCCGACGGATGAGCCATCCGAGCAGCCTTCGGAGACTCCGAGCGAGGAACCGACTGAAGAGCCAACGGATGAGCCTTCCGAAGAACCTGGTCCTGAGCCAACTGAAGAACCGTCTGACAAGCCGTCAGAGGAGCCTTCTGAGGAACCGTCAGAAACTCCAAGTGAGGAGCCGACGCCGGAACCAACTCAGGATCCGACGGATGAGCCATCCGAGCGGCCTTCGGAGACTCCGAGCGAGGAACCGACTGATAAGCCGTCAGACGAACCTTCGGAAGAGCCAACTGAGCAACCTTCAGACAAGCCGTCAGAAGAGCCTTCTGAGGAACCGTCAGAAACTCCAAGTGAGGAGCCGACGCCGGAACCAACTCAGGATCCGACGGACGAGCCTTCAGACAAGCCATCTGAAGCGCCAACGGACGAGCCTTCGGAAGAACCGTCAGACAAGCCTTCCGAACAGCCTTCGGAAGAACCAACTGAGCAGCCCTCGGACAAGCCCTCCGATGAGCCAACCCAGGAGCCTTCGGACAAGCCATCTGAAGCGCCGACGGATGAGCCTTCGGACAAGCCTTCCGAACAGCCTTCGGACGAACCGTCAGGCGAACCTGGTGAAACTGGTAAGCCTGGAGACTCGCCGTCAGACAAGCCAAACGATCCGGGCAAGCCTGGACAGCCTGGCGACGACTCCGACGGTCCCGGAACGCCTGGGGACTCCAGCAAGCCTGGTGACTCCGGCAAGACTGGTCCGCTCCCTCGAACCGGTGTCGAGGTGGCTATGGCAGTGGCCATGGGTCTGGGCATGATCGGTGCAGGTATTGCACTGACAGTGGCCAGCCGAAGGAACCGTCGTAGCTAACGGCTCTGACTGAGCGGGGTCGCGGCCTCGCACAGGCCCACAAAGTGAGTGGTGCGGCGCCAAATTTGGCCGGGCCCCACACGTTTTGGGGCGGGGGGGGGGCCCCGCCCCCCCCCCCCAGAGCCGGTAGGTAAGACGGGTGCGTAGGGGGGGCCCCGTCCGTGCTAAAACAGCACCCAAAATTCCC